>JAOTSI010000123.1 GCA_029865005.1 Desulfobulbaceae bacterium | reverse complement strand
TCCATGTAAACATCCTCCTAACGCATTACACCGCAACGCTTTCGCTTCCCAGGAGGACAGTGGAATCATCACCATATTCTAATGAAAAATTGGGTAACACTGTTTTGGTATCTTTCCACAATGATGCAATTAGCCCGCCAGATTAACAAGTCTATCTAGAAATAAATAGTCTCAAAATAATCAATGCTCTTGTTTGAAATACTTTCGGCCATATTTCAAGAAAACGGTGTAGACAGGCTTCCGTATGCTAAAGAATGAGCTTGGTTTAATAATCAGAAAGCACGATCATATGATCGTGACGATGAATGGGAAGATTCAGTCAAGATAAAAATAAATTACCCCATCTCGGAGTATACCGATTACCTGCTTGTCTTTTTAGCCGTCTTTTTTATCGAGACAACTATTATATAACGCTGCTCTGCTCCTGTTACCTATCCTTGAAGAGGATAAAAAATTCGACGCAATTTTAGGAAATATATTTTTTTCGCAACCCTAAAGCTGATGATCAATTCTAATCCATGGTGATTCTATCCTCGTTTTAACCAGATATGGAACTAGTGAACGTCGGCTAATTACTATTAACATTAGGAACAATAATTTCATTTTCCGCGTCAAGTCGTTTTGGAACTTCGGTATTGGGCCATACCACGCAACGTTTGAGCACCGCACCATTACCAATGACCGCTCCGTCACCCACAGAACACCAATCGTGAAGCGAAACCCCCGGTTCCATTCTAGCCCAGCGAGAAACATATAAAGGACCGTGCTCCAATCCCCAACGATTACCGATAATCTTGCCAGTGAGCAGTTCCCTATGAACTTGAAGGTAATCTTCAGGTGTACCTATATCACGCCAGTAACGATTCTTCATCACCATGGCTCCCAGAGCCCCATAAACAGTCATATCCTCATAAAGGTCTATGATATTATGAAAGGTATTGGTAGGGATTTTTTCTAGCACCGCAGGTTCAATTACATGGATACCGGTAAAGGCCAAAGAACGAGTACCTGCGAGGTGTACCTTTTCCCGAAAGGAAAGAATGCGATCTTGCCTTACCGTTACCTTGTTAAATCGTGGGTAGTCATGGAGCACCAGGGTAACTTGATGTTTTGCATTAACATGATGGATGTAAATTTCCGCTGGATTCATGGTATGGAGAATATCACCATTCATCACCAAGATCGGTTCATCGTCAAAATAGGGTAGCGCATTGCGAAGTCCACCTCCGGTACCAAGCACCTTATCCTCCCTTACTACGATAACACCTTCTACGCCTGCCAACTCCTCTTCAATCTGTTCACCGAGATGGTATACGTTAACCACAATTTTAGTGAAGCGTGCTAACTTCAACATTTCAATCAATATACGCAAAAGAGGTTTATCAATTATTGGAAATAGTGGTTTAGGAAGCAACTTAGAATAGGGTTGCACTCTAGTGCCGAGTCCGGCGGCTAACAGCATGGCTTGCATACAAAATACCTTTATTGACGCCTGTTTTTATAAAATAAGGCAGGTGGTTTTAGCATCTATTAAATATTTCCTATTTTATCCTCGGACATTTACAAAATGTTTGCTCCTTAATACTAGGAGACCCAAGGTCATATTAACCTGTGGCTTATTAACCGAGTAAGAAATACTCCATCATTAATATAGAAAATACGGTATTGACGATTAATACGTTTTTTTCCACAGTATGAAACAAAAAACTGCGCTTTTTAATTCATGTATCTTAACTCTTAACCGATAGGAGGGATAAATGTCGAGTTGTTGAATAATCATTGATCAGAAAAAAGATACATACCATTTCTGTTGAAGTAAATACACTTCAATTACCGTCAATTATGAACCAAAAATATATACACCTCATAACGCTTTCCCCTTGCAATATCGCACTAGTATACTATAGATTCGATTTTTATTTCATTTCAGGTTGAACAACAAGCTACTTGAAAAAATGCATATTCTAAAATTACTCAGTATTTTTAGTTTTTTTTAGAAAAAGTAATCAACTTCTTTTATAATCCACGATGGTAAGGCTAGACAATGATAGCACTTCTAGATTACGGCGCCGGTAATGTTCGTTCAGTTATTAACGCCTTGGAGCAACTTGGTGAAAACGTAAAGGTAATTACCTCTCCAGAGGAAATTACTTCTGCTGAGCGCCTCGTTTTTCCAGGAGTCGGCAGTTTTGGCGCCATGATGAATATATTGCATGATAAAGGCTACGCAGAACCGCTGAAAAAATATTTGGCATCCGATCGTCCCTTTTTCGGGATTTGTCTCGGACTCCACGCCCTTTTTGAAACAAGCGAAGAGGCCCCAGGTATAAACGGCCTGGGCTTTATCCCCGGCAAGGTGGTGCGTTTTACCACGGATTTGGCCATCCCCCACATTGGATGGAACGGTATCAAGACCCACCGCCCTTCTCCCATATTCCAAGATATACAGGGTGACGAAAAATTTTATTTCGTCCACTCCTATCATGTGGCCCCAACAGATGACCGGGTAATTTTAACCACCACCGATTACGGCTACGAATTTGTCAGTGCTGTGACCTGTGGAAATGTGGTCGCCACCCAGTTTCATCCTGAAAAAAGCGGGACGATTGGCCTAAAAATGCTGGGAAATTTTCTTAGCCAATACAAGGAAACAATTACTCCGACATCCTGTGCCCGAACCACCAAACTAGCCAAGCGAATTATTGCCTGCCTGGATGTACGCGGCAACGATCAGGGAGATTTGGTAGTTACTAAAGGGGACCAATATGATGTACGGGAAGAAGGCGCGGTGCGTAACCTTGGAAAACCCGTACAACTAGCCAGACGTTATTATGAGGAAGGTGCCGATGAAATAACTTTTCTCAATATCACCGGGTTTCGTGATTTTCCCCTCAAAGACATGCCCATGCTCAAAGTACTCAAAGAAACCTCAAAAAATGTATTTGTGCCCTTAACTATTGGGGGAGGAATCCGAGATTATGTTGACAAAGACGGCAAACGATATTCCGCTCTGGAGGTGGCCTCTCAATATTTCCGTTCTGGTGCGGATAAAATTTCCATCGGTAGTGATGCGGTGGCCATCGTCGAACAGGTACTGGCCACTGGAAAGTCCACCGGATTGAGCTCCATTGAGCAAATTTCCAAAGTTTACGGAAACCAGGCGGTAGTTATCTCAATTGATCCACGTCGGGTTTACGTTAGTAATCCCGAGGAAGTTAATCATCAGGTTATCAAAGCCGCAACTCCAGGACCAAATGGGGAAGAATTTTGTTGGTACCAATGTACTATTAAAGGTGGACGCGAAGGCCGAGATCTGGATGCAGTTACTCTTGCCAAAGTCTGCCAAGAACTGGGTGCAGGCGAAATATTGCTCAACTGTATCGATAAGGACGGCACTAACTCCGGTTTTGACCTGGAACTTATCAATGCAGTTAAGTCTGCGGTGACCATCCCGGTAATTGCCTCAAGTGGTGCTGGTTCCCCTGATCATTTCCTCGAAGTATTTCAAAAAACCTCTGCTGAGGCCGCCCTGGCTGCCGGTATTTTTCACCGCCGCGAAGTGGGAATCAACGAAGTAAAGGCATATCTTCGAGACAAGGTGGAAACCAGATCTTGCTGAGCATTGTCTAAAATTTAAAACTTTTTTGAATTGCACCCCTTCACTAAGTCTATCTTTAATTCAAGCCATGCTTCTCGATCAGAAGCATGGCTTTTACAGGCACCTCATCTTCATGCGGTAACCTCTGCCCACTATAGCAAGCAGGGCCTACTGCATAAAGCTGAACCTCCTGTGACCACTTACCATCTTGAGTTAATTATAAATCAGCTAGTTACAGATTCGGTGACCAGTTATTTTTTTTTTCAACCCTCCTGCCTTATCCTCTTTTATCCTCCACCTTGGCTCCTAGTCAATCGGAAGTTAATGGTCTTAGAATTTGACCTAATCACTACGATTTTACACTATCATTTAAATATTTTTTCATTCCATTTCCTTCTTCGCTATTGTTAAATATAATTATCTTTATCAATAATAAAAATGGGATTTTCTTGTGGGTGTGCATGGTAACCCATTAGGAAATTTATAACTAAAGCTATTTCGTGAATAATTCTCATTAAAATTGTGCTAAAAGATCCTAAACATATAGGCTTCTATATGAAAAAAGCAAAAAACCACATGCTCGATATATTTTGTTTAAGCCTAATTACTACAATATCGTTGTGTTTGTGCTCACCAGTTCATGGTGATGAGAAATCTTTACTGCGCAAAGGGCCTGCTTTCACAGACTTGGATAAGCGATACAGGATGCCTGAGCAATGGCGGGAAAAGAAAATCAGCCGAGACTCATGGGCAAAGGGGGCTAATTTAGCCGTTACTTTAGATCAACACTTATATCCGGCTATTTCCAATATAATTTTTGATTTCGCAGAAAAAAGCCGTTTAAAGGTGGCGATACATGAAGGGACATGCGGAATTTCAGCAGGACTTTTAATCCAAAAGAAAGTGGATGTCGGCGGCTTTTGCTGTCCGGCCGGGGTCAATGACCGACTTCCTGACCTTGAGTTTCATACCATCGGTATTGCCGGAATTGCCATAATCGTCCACCCAGACAACCCGATCAAAAATCTTGGGTTAGAGCAATTACGCGATATATTTCAGGGTAAAATTTATTCCTGGGATCAAGTGATGGATGGCGCAATCAAAAGACCTATTCGAGTTATCGGAAGACTGCATTGCAAGCAACGTCCAGGTCATTGGCGCTTACTGTTGGAAAACGAGGACTTATTCAGCCCAAACATGATTGAAGTAGGTACAATTAAGGACATGATTGAGAGGGTTGCAAAAGATAAGGCCGCCATTGGCTACGAAGTTATATATAACCTTGTTCATTACAAACAAAGCGCCCCGGTAAAATATATACGAATAAACAATGCCGATCCCTCTTCCCTTGAAGATGTAGCATCCCTACACTACCCACTTTACCGAACCTACAACATTACCACTTGGAAAAATGGAAAAAACAACCCCCTCCACCCGTCATATAATCTTATCCGTCATATTATTGCGTCCTTGGACAAAATAGATCCCGCTTACTCCATTGTGCCCGTTACCTTACTAAAAAAGCACGGATGGAAATTCATTAATGATGAACTGATCGGAGAACCATGAGTATAGAAGGTTTTTCTTCGAAAATAAAATATATTAACTCACGGTTCAGCCTAGGAATTAAGATGACCGCTTTTACCATCATGGTGGGAACGGTGACCTGGCTTTTTCTTGATCATTTTCAAAGCATAGAACTCTCGTTACTTTTTCGCCACCAAATCGATGAAACCTTGAGTAAACAATCACATATCGACCGTTCCTTGCTTGACGCATATATCAGAAGTTACGGAAAAGCCGCTTCGTTGATAATTGCCCAGAATAAATTCGTTAAATACACGGAACAACAGGATCTGTTACATAAAAATAATGAATCCCCTCTTCGACATGAAATTCAACCTCCGTGGTTGCCGAAAAACTCCATTATGCGAACTTTCCCGCTTACTCCACATATTCTGCTTACTGATAATAAGGGGCAATTACTGGAGAGTTACTCTATATCTGGTCTCGCTTTTCCTCAACAACTCATTGAAAATTCAAGACTACAACAGCTGAGTAACGATCAAACCCTGCTCACCAAAATTAATGATACTCCCTTCATTTTAGCATCAGCACACATATATGATGAAGTTAATAATCGTAACGGCACCCTTATGGTGGCCTCAGCTCTAGACAATAACTTCCTACATTCTGCGGTATCCATAATTGCTCCTGACTCCATGGTGGCCCTGGTAGATAATAAAACCAATAAAATTATAAGTTCCAATGCACCGGAAAATATCAAAAAGGGTTCCAAATTATCAACCATAGAGCAATCCTACCACATTACAGGGAAATCGTTTTTTGATTATGGCTCATCAGATCTAGAGTTAAAATTTATCTCTCTGCTTCCACGCTCCACCTATAACCAAATTGCCACCAGAATATTACTCACCAACCGGATCAATGGATTAATACTTTGCATCAGTCTCATTATTTCCTTTTTAATGGTAATCTACTGGATAACCACACAAGTTTATGATTTAACACGACAAGTTACCACTTTTTCCAATAAACATTTGGGAGCAACATCGCAAGAAAACGGACAAGGGGATCAGCTAAATATTTTAAAAATACGATTTGAACATTTCATTTCAGAAATTATCAGAGCTCAAAATAAAATAAAAATGCAAGCCGAAGAGAATCTCCTACTAACACAAGACCGATATGAGGCAGAACAACGTGGCAACATATTGTATCTTCTTCAAACAATAACCGAAATCTTGGGTTTAGGAATCATTACCTATGAGGAAGGAAAAGGACCGCTGCCAGCAAATAGGGAAATGGAAAAATTTATATTTGATTATGGAGATATAGACTGTTTTGCACAAGGAGGTATAGGTACTTTCGAGATAGAGTTAAAAAATCGAACAAATACCTCCCATATTTTTCAAATATATACCCGATATTTTTCCGCCAAACAAAAAATCACCCTTGTGCAGGATATAACAAAGAAAAAACATTACGAAAATGAACGGGAAAAATTAATAAGTGAGTTGACCGATGCATTAGACAAGGTCAATACCTTAAGTGGTTTTTTACCCATCTGTTCATCCTGTAAAAAAATACGCGATGACCAAGGAAGCTGGTATCAACTGGAATCTTATCTTAAAACCCATTCAGATTTAGAATTTAGCCACTCCATTTGTCCCTCTTGTGCCTCATCACTCTACGGCGACATGGACAAATAAAACTAAACCTACAACCTTAAAATCAGCATGTGATTACAAAGAAATAAGATTTAATCAATTGCAATTCACGCTACTCGCTATGAGTCGCGAAGGATAATAAAAATTCCAAAATTACGCGGGATCTTGAATCATCTAATTACGAACCCTGTGACCAGGTACGAAGCGACAAGCGCATAACAGCGAAATCATGCTTGGATAAAAAAATCCCGACAAGCGGCAGCCTCTACCATTACCTCGCAAAGACGATGTAACTCATCTTTATTAACTATAAAAGGGGGCATAAGATAGAGCAATTTTCCAAATGGTCGAATCCATACTCCACGATTCACAAAAAAACTCTGCAATTGAGCCATTTTTACCGGCCACCTCATCTCAATTACTCCAATAGCTCCTAAAACCCGCACATCGGCAACACTCGGTAAATCCGCAGCAGGTGCGAGCTCCCTCTTAAGTTGCTGCTCAATAAGCCCTATTTTTTCCGACCAATTGGTGGAAAGCAATAAATCAATAGAACTATTTGCCGTAGCACAAGCCAAGGGATTGCCCATAAATGTCGGACCATGCATGAATACGCCGGGCGATCCGGCCGATATGGCTCGGGCTGTATCTTCAGTAGTCAGAGTGGCGGCCAAGGTTAGGTACCCTCCGGTTAATGCCTTACCGATACACATAATATCCGGGGTTACCCCTGCATGCTCGGCAGCAAATAATTTACCGGTACGACCAAAGCCGGTAGCGATCTCATCAAAGATCAATAAAACTTGATGACGGTCACAAAGCTCCCGAATATCTCGAAGGTACTGGGGATGATAAAAGCGCATACCACCAGCTCCTTGAACTATGGGCTCTAAAATAACCGCCGCAATTTCCCTATAATGTTGATCTAGTAATTCTGCAATGGGAAGAGTATCGGAATGATCCCATTCAGCATCAAATGATATACGAGGGGAAGGTGCGAATAATTGAACAGGCAAGGAGTGTTGAAAAACGGAGTGCATTCCGGTTTCCGGATCACTAACCGACATGGCGTGAAAGGTATCGCCGTGATATCCCTTTTTAATAGTAAGGAAACGATGTTTTTGGGGTTTGTCACAACTATGTTGGTATTGTAAAGCCATTTTCATGGCTACTTCAACGCTCACTGATCCTGAATCGCAGAAAAAGATTTTACTCAATCCCTCAGGTACAATAGAAAGCAATTTGCGACCCAACTCAATAGCCGGATCATGAGTGATGCCACCGAACATCAAATGAGACATCTCACCGAGCTGTTGCTTTACTGCCTCATTGAGAATCGGATGATTATAACCATGAATGGCGGCCCACCATGATGACATCCCATCAATGAGTTCTCGTCCGTCGGTCAGCTTGATTCTGGTCCCCTGCGCAGAAACAGCGTGATAAACCGGTAGAGGATTAATCATTGAGGTGTAGGGGTGCCATAGATGCTTTCGATCAAAAGCTAAGGGGTCGGGCTGGGTGACGTTAAATTGCATAACTATCGATGGATAATGAGTGAAAAATTCTTTGCCATTGTAAGGTAGCTGGTCACAACATTTATAACTAGCTAATTTAGCTTACTGCAAGAGTGTAAGGGGGTATAGGTGCCACAAGTTTATGCAGTTGCCACTACTCACGATAGCCCATCTGTGTGCGCAGAAACAATCGCTTGAAGATTGGGTATCTGTGACCACTTACGATTAAAAGGTATAACCCATGGCGGTAAGTGCTTTGAGATCATCGGCGATTTTGCTACCGACGGTGGTGAGATAGTCTCCTACAATGGCACCGTTGGCCCCAGAGGAAAAACAACGATACTGTTCATCAACCAATAACTGTCGTCCGCCAGCCAACCTGATTACCGCTGCGGGATTGATGAACCGGAAACAGGCTATAACTCGCAGGACCTCTTCAGTTTCCAGGGCATTAAGGTGACCGAGAGGGGTGGCAGGAATAGGGGTGAGTACATTAATGGGGATAGAACGAACCCCGAGTTCACGGAGCTCAAAAGCCAAAGCTAAACGTTGTTCACTACTCTCTCCCATCCCGATAATACCACCGGAACAGACTTCCATCCCTGCACTTCGAGCGACTTCCAGGGTGTTAACCTTTTGCTCCCAACTATGAGTAGTGCAAACTTGAGGAAAAAATTCCTGACACGCTTCCAGATTACAATGGTAACGACTTACCCCCATCTTTTTAAGATCGTGGGCCTTACTCTTATCAAGAAGACCCATGGAGGCGCAGAATAAAAGCGAGGTCTTTTCGCCCATTAGTTCATAAAGCTCTTGCAAACGTGCCAGCATAGAGATGGAAACCGTACGTCCGCTGGTTACCAAAGAAAGACGACGCACCCCGTGTTCATCATTATTAATGGCCATATCAAGGGCCTTTCCTGGGGCGATTAAATCATATTTTTCTATCTCGGTGCAGTGATGCACAGATTGGGCACAAAATATACAATCTTCGGAACATTCGCCAGATCTGGCGTTAATAATGGAGCAAAGGTGAAAACGATTGCCACAAAAATGACGGCGAAGGGTATCGGCCCCTGCAAAGAGCTCTTCCCCATCCGGGTAGTGAAGAAGCTCACGTGCAGTGGTCACATCGAGTTTCTCTCCCGAAATAATGCTTTTAACAAGTGACTTAATGGATAGCGACATAAAGAATATACCTTCTCAACGCTCGCAATGAGCTTTATCTACCCTGGGAGGACCCTGGGCGATCATCTCAGCAATGCTCAATTTAACTTTGGGGTACAAATGACGCCTATCGGACAATAATTGTTGTTCAAATCCAGCCAAGTTTCGAAAAAGGAGAGTCCGATCCATCAAAGGGGCATCGGTTTCAATCTCATACTTTTCCTCTACAATTTCCTGGCAGCGAAAACAGCCTGGAAAACGTAACATTTGTCCATCTGGACGGGTTAAGGAAGCAGGAATACCGTGCATGCGACAAATCATTAAGCGATGAGAATATATCATACATAGTCCATCATCGTTGCACGGACACATAAGCTGAGGTCTTTGCCCACGGGCCAAAAGAGATTTGCTTTCGGCAACATAACTCTTTGCGCGTTGTACTATGATATCAAGTCGTTGATCATCAAGAGCTCTGATTCCTTGCCACAAGTAGGCCCATTCGGCATAGGTGTAGTGAAGAAAATAACTATCGCAACAGTTGTCCGGGCATCCCTTGCAGGTGAGACCGATCTGATCGGCCACCACTTGATACTCTTTCTCCATATTATCATAAAGATCAGAAAGGTTTTGGGAAAGTTCAGGCGGCAAAAAAATCTCTTTCATGTAGTGTCTATCGAATCTATCGATTTTCCTCAAAATATTGAACCTGATAGGTTTTAATCTCGCAGTCGGGACTACGCCAATAATCTTCGTCCAAACCGGCTTTACGGCATAATTGGGCAAGAAACATTTCAGGTAAAGGGAGTTGCTCCCATACCTGGGGAAGAAAGGTTGCCCCGGCTCCACTGGAAGCACTGAGAAGAACTCCATCTACTCCGGGACGTAAAATAAGCAATAACTCTTCGGGACCTGCAAATTTTAGTTTTTCAGGAATGGTCAACACGCTGATGCTGATCCGAATACTTTCTACTTCTTCTTTGGAAAGAGGGGCAAAACGGTGATCATGAAATGCAGCATTGAGCGCATGGCGTCGCACTCCGGCAACAATGGATTCCGTGCCCATAAGGCTGCCGATACA
>JAOTSI010000005.1 GCA_029865005.1 Desulfobulbaceae bacterium | reverse complement strand
TTACTTTTAGGTGAAACCGGTGTTGGTAAAGATGTAATTGCCAACACCATTCATTATTCATCTCCCCGCCATAAAGGTCCATTTATCAGTGTAAATTGCGGCGCAATTCCTGACTCTCTAATCGATAGTGAATTATTTGGTCACGAAAAAGGGGCGTTCACCGGTGCGTTATCTCAAAAAAGAGGGCGCTTTGAACGGGCAGACCAAGGAACTATATTCCTAGATGAAATAGGAGAACTACCGCTTCAAGCCCAAGTTCGTTTATTAAAGGTGTTACAAAGCAAAGAGATAGAAAGAGTCGGCGGGGTAAAAACCATCCCCTTAAATATTAGAATAATTGCCGCCACAAATCGTAACCTTGAAAAAATGGTTACACGTCATGAATTTCGAGAAGATCTTTGGTTTCGCCTCAATGTATTTCCAATCTTAATACCGCCACTTCGCGAGAGAAAAGTGGACCTTCCCGCCCTGTTACAACATTTTATAAATCAAAAAACAAAGGAATTAAATTTCCTTGAGCCGCCAACTCTATATCCCGGTGCAATAAATTCACTTATGGGCTACCACTGGCCAGGCAATGTGAGAGAACTTGAAAATATAGTTGAACGCGCAATGATACTTACCCCCAAAGGACCACTGAGGTTCGATCATCTAAACCTGGCAGAACCTAAGCTGGACACCGATACAACGTTGCATCAAGAAATACCTGCCAAGTTAGATGAAGTTATCACCAAACATATCAAGGAAGTCCTACTAAAGACAAAAGGCAAAATTAACGGCACTGACGGAGCAGCCACCGCCCTCGGAGTAAACCCCAGCACCCTTAGAAATCGCATGAAAAAGCTAGGGATTGATTACGGCAGCAAAGCTTGCAATAATAAAAAATAATTACAGCAGTAACATGGGTCAAGTCTCACTTTGACCTTACTATTCTTAAGCAATTTAAAAATAGAGTTAAATGGAGACTTGACCAATCATTATTGCCGGAGTTACAACTACCTTGGATGGCGGCATCCCTTCCCCTGCAAATACTGATGTTGCGCTCAGTACAATTAACAATAGCAATATATTGTATTTTTTCATTATGTTACCTTAAAATATATTTTATAAACCAGAAGCCCGTTATAAATATTTTTAACCAACTTAATGCTTCGTCTCTCCAGCAAAAATATCCTTCTCTGTCCGACATAAACTAAACCACCTTAGATTTCAAAGCAATCTCGTATAGTATTGATATGTTGCAAAAGGCAAGGTTCCAACCGTTTTGGCAAAAATAAGCCAATAATCAAGCGAGTAAAGGTCTTGCCCCGTATCGGTGGATTTGGTATTCAATAAGGAATGAAAGTGCGGGTATTTCTTGCTCGGTGCTTTTTTGTACTTTTACGCCCCTCACCTCCAATTCAGGCTGGCCATATGCACTATCTCAACGACGAATATACTCTTAATATCGATGATCTGGGCTACAAGGAACAAGCCGACTCCATCCGGACCATGATTCTCGACTGTGCCACGCCATTTACCATCGGGATTTCCGGCCGCTGGGGTAGCGGCAAAACCAGTATGATGAAATATCTCATGGCGAGTATCGGGGGGAGGCCCCTACGCCATCGACTCGCCTATCAATCCGACGCCATAGAAGAAAATTTTGAGGTTAAGACGGTTCAGGATAAATATGAAAATGTTGTATCCCTTCCGGTACATGCGCTGTGGTTCAACCCGTGGGAACATGAAAACCATGAAGAACCCTTTGTTGAATTGCTTAAGGAAATTCGTAACCATTTTGATTTTATTTCTAAATCAAAGGATGAGACCAAAAAACTTGCGTCCACCACTATCCTGGCCGGAATCGATATCCTGGGCAGTCTTCTCAAGATGGGCAGCAATCCGGGTAGTCATGTCAAACAGATCGGAGAACGCTATGAGCATGACCATTTTGAATACCAAACCCGTTCACAACGCTTTAAGCTTATTTTTGAAGAGGCTATCCGTAATTTACTCGGGATTCCAAAGCAAATAGACAACGTCGACGAGGTTAAAAAACGACTGGTTATCTTCATCGATGACCTGGACCGCTGCGAGGAGGAGACCATCTCCCGCTTGCTCAAGGAGATCAAACAGTATCTTTCCACCAAGTATTGTGTGTTCGTGTTCGGTTATGATCGCCACCATATCGAAAAGGCCATGGCCGATAAAATGGGACGATCCGCCAAGGAGACCCGGGCCTATCTTGAAAAACTATTCCAAACCACTTTTTATCTCCCTCAGCCGAAAACGGCCCCATTGCAGGTTTTCATCAAGGAGCGGGTGATGGAGCTGCCGTTTCTTGCTCCTACGGCCCAAACCAAGTTTTCAGAGTTCCTTGCTGACATCCTTGATCCCAATCCACGACGGCTCAAGATGTTTTTCAACTCCTTTGCAGTTCATGTCATGAATTCGAAATTAGAATCAAAAAAAGACATTAACTTCGATATCAGTAAAAAAATGGCCTTAATCGCCTATTTGAATTTTTTTTACGAACCGGTGTACACCGTGCTGGAGAACGATCCCACGCTGCTTGCCGATATTGTGTCCGTCTTCCATAACCGAGATAGAGCAAAGGCAAAATCACCTCGGGAGCTGTTTTTGTATATGGAATTAAAAAGCCACATCCAGGGAATTGAGCTTGAAAATTTTGATCCAGAAAAATTTCTCGGCTCCGGCAAGGAAGATGAAGACAAGTTTTTGCGAGAAATTTATGAGATGCAGGGGCGGCATAGCTCTTTTAACGTCTATATGCGTGCTTTTGAAGTAGAATTCAAAAAAGTCGATCCAGCCGACATAATCGACATAACAGACTATCTATAAAATGAAACAGGAAATAATAACATATCCCCTGGACCCACCCTTTGATGATTACGAGTATCGTTCGCTGCGTAATCGTTATGTCGGCAAGTTGGCCGAGAGCTATATGAAGGATGACGCCCTGGGGATATTAGAGAGTTCCGAGGATATTCCGGTCTCCCTGCGGGATATTTATGTGCCCCTGCGGATTGGCGAAGAAGAAGAGGTGCCTGAAGACAAACGACTGTTCATCGAGGATGCCTTGCTCCGCCATCCCTGCCTGGCCATATCCGGGCCTCCGGGGGCCGGCAAGTCCACCTTTACCCGATTTTTTGCGGTGGATGCGGCTGCCGGGGGGATTAATCCCCGGATTCGTAAGATGGGACGTCGCCTGGTCTTACCCTTTATTTTGCGGGAGCTTGATTTCAGCCGCATTCATAATTTTGAAGAATTGTGGAGCCAATGGTTAACCAATCTCCGTACCCGCCTGGATATTCCGGAACTTAAACGGGAGTTTTTCGATTTTTATATCCGGCAGGGCTGGGTCATCATTATTTTCGACGGCTTTGATGAAATCGGGGACCAACAGAACAAGGCATTGCTGGGCTGGCTCAGTCAGTGGATTTCCCAACTTACTCCTGCTATACCCCAGGGCGGGTGTCGGCCGAGTATCATCATCACCGGGCGGCCCACCGGTTTTTTGGCGGACGGGGATTATAGCGCCTTTGACAAGATGTATCTCCAGCCCTTTACCGATGAAGATATCGAGCTGTTCATAAAAAAATTCTTTACGGTTCGCTATGCTCATGATCCGGCCAGGAAGGAGTTAAAGACTACGGATCTCATTGAAAAAATCCGCACCTACGGTGGCCTGCGGGAGCTCAAGCACCGCCCCATCTATCTATCCATGCTGGCCTATATCTCTGAGGTGGACGGCGAGCTGCCCCAAACCCGGACCCTGGCCTATTCCCGAATCGTGGATGCCTATGTGCATCAGTTGGAGATGAAGAAAAACCTGGATGCCCGGCGTGGTCTTAAAAGTTTTCCCGACTGGAGCCGCCAGGACCGCTCCATCCTGCTGGAAGAGCTGGCCTATTGTTTTCACAATGTGGCGGATGAGAAATTAAAAGGTAAAACTAATCATGAATCCCAACAATTACAAATCCAGCTCCCCTGGGAAGAGGTTATAGCCCTTATAAGGCAAATAATCAGTAGGGAGGAGGCCCGTTTTGAAACCATGGGCTTGGAAGATGATCCGCACATAATTCTTGCCTATTACCTCGCCCGTACCGGTTTGCTCATGGAGCCCAAGGATGGTTTCGTGCAATTCAGCCACCTGACCTTTCAGGAATACCTCACCGCCGCTCGCATCTATCGCCGGCAACGGCGACGCAATAATGAAGGGTACCTGAAAATGGAGCTTTTTGATAAGCTTGCCCGTTCAACCATGTGGAAAGAAGTGGCCCTCCAATTCTTCGGTATTGATTCCATGAAGCAGGGAGAACAACAGTCGGAGCTGTTGCGCTTCGTGATTGATGAAAAGGCAGCCAATCACCACGATTTTTTATTGGAACTTTTTTTTATCACCGATAATCGACTCATGGAGGAGGAAATCTTCCTCTGGCTCACAACCATGATGTTTTCCTGGGTAAGCGACAATAATCCTTATACCTTCAGCTCAGCCATTCGTGAGCTTCCATACTTATGTGAAAAGCATAATAAAAAAGAATGGACAGAGAAACTAGTCACCTTCCTCAAAGATCTCTATGATGAGGTATGCAAAAATAAAGAGTTGAGCTATGACCGAGGCGGTTATCTCCCATCCCTTGAGGATGAAGAGGAAATAGCGGCTCGTCTTGCATCGCGACCCCATGAATCTTGGCCCATTGTGCTCGGAAATATACTGTATATTGGATCTTTCTGGGACGATTTTCCCACTCAAAAATTAGATCTCCTCACTCCCTTGCAAGAGGTCCATAGCCAGTGGCCCATGAAGACCATGGCTATTTTTGAAAAATACCTCGTTCTTTCCCCTGACCCCTCGAAGGTTTTGATTCAGGCCATTGCCGCCAGGTTGAGCCCGAACTTCATTGAGATCAACTTCGGCACTTACAATTTCATTTCCTTGTCCCTTATTAGCCGACATGACCCTTATGGTCACCTTGTTTGTCGTTTGCTAATAACCGGTTGGGCTAGCCTGGCGAGCTTTATAGAAGAACCGGACATAAACATGGTTAGGGATATGGGTATGGCTAGGGATATTGATATGGCTAGGGATATTGATATGGCTAGGGATAGGTCTAGTGTTGTGGTTATGAAGGTGGCTAGGGATATGGCTATGGATAGGGCTATGGCTATGGATAGGGCTATGGCTATGGATAGGGCTATGGCTATGGATATGGCTATGGATATGGATATGGATATGGCTAGGGCTATGGCTAGGGCTAGGCATATATTTATATTACCCCGTAAGCTCCCCATAACCAAAGCAGACCAGCTATTCGCACCTATGAAAGACGGCCTCAAAACTTTCCTGCAAAAGACGTTTTTCTTTGTTTACTCCCAAACCGCCAGGGTTGACAGCAAAACCTTAAAAATTCCCATCAAGAGCGATGAGAAAAATCTCCGTTTCCTCGCAAAGCAGCTGGCCACCAAGAAAAAGGCCATTGAATATTTTGAAAAAGAGTGCGGAGAACTCTCGGAAAAGCGAAGGGAAGAGACCTGGGAGTGGCTGCAACAACCCTATTCCCCCCGGCAGATCATTAACAAGGTTCTGCAAAATGGTACCTGCTTTGACCAGGAGTTGATTGTGAAAAATTTTAAGAAGGAAATCGAGGAACTAACCGTCAAGGCCGAAGAACTGAAACGAGCCGAACAAGAATAAAAAATCCGCCAACCAGGGAAAGGTCGACGGATTCAACATTGAAGGGATTTAACCTACTACTACAATCCCTGCTCGTATTGACTTTAGATGGATGTAGCGTAAAAATTGAAGCAAGCAGTCATCTTCTTAACAAAAAATATATTCAAAGCGATTTTAAAACAACTGGCCATGTCGGTTATGACGCCAATTAAAACCAATAAAATAATCTGTCAGTAGCCTTCCCATAAGTTGCGACAAAGGTGACGAGCTCCCGATACGAAAAAGAAAGTGTGCGTGATTAGACATAAACGCCCAATGGCAATTCCAGAGACACCTATTATGAATGAACTAAAAAATCAATGCTAACAATCGATTGGTACCCCCCTAGACTTCGCTGAACTAAGCTTCTTGTCCCATAATTGAAATGTCCCTATTTGCTGTTGCTCGGTATATTGCCTTGAATCCTGTTAAGGCGAATTAGGTGAAGAGGCCCGAGTTGTATGCATGGAACAGCACAAAAGCTCACTTGCAAGGCGAAGATGATAATTATGTTAAAGTAGAGCGTTGGCCTGGCTAATTGGCAATTGGCGAGAATTCCAAGCTATAAATTGTATCAATCTCCATCTGGGAGAGGTTTCAGCAGGTCGCTTTGAAGTATATACTCACGGAATTCTCCTGATATTAGCTTGCTCTCACTTAGATTCGTCCAAAAATCATGTGCCATCTTTCTGATCATATCCCCAGTCTTTGGATTTACTAACTCAAGATGGCGGTCAATATCTGGCTCTGAAAAAGCAAACGGAGGAATCTCCCCCGTACTCTTTGGAGAAAAACCCATGGAGCACATGTCGTAAGCGGGAGCAAGATTAAATCCGGTTTCATCAATTGAGAAACTTATATTGCCAAGATGCATGTCGGTATTGTTTATCAATTTGCCAAACCCCCAATACACTGCAATGTCAGAGAGGTGTTGCCAAGTGATCAATCCCTGACGATGCAACTCTTTAGCAACAGGTAACCACCCACTGCCAACCCCTGAAAATTCATTATCAATGGCCTGCATCGAAATCAACGGTAATCGCCCATGCTCTCCAGTCCTATCAAATCGAACCGATTCGAGAAAAATTCTGTCACCATTTTCGAAAATTTTTAATTTTGCAGCGGGGATATCATGATTATGCAAGGTTTCAGATGCGATATATTCGGTCACAAGAATGTCTTTCCACCGTGTGGCCAGTTCCCCATTGCCTTTTGGGGAAAATTTTACAATTACATGTGCATCTCTTTCTTTTGAATAAGTGGCGAACTTTGCTTGCTCTCCCCCAGCGGACGACCCATAAACTTCACCTTCTACTGCTTTATCAGCAAGTTCTGGATACTCCTCATACCTTGATTTGTGAGGAGGCCTTCTTACCCGGTCAAGTGCCATCCTTCCAATTTTAAGATTTCCTGGTAAATCATCTCCATTGGCGATAAGATATCGCCCTATTTGCTTTTGATTCCAGTCTCTTGGGTCAGGTGGAAATATATCTGATTGTAGGTTTAGCTTCCTTGCGACTTGTCGGCCAATAAACCCTTGTGGTCACATATCATCAAGGAAGTAGGGAAGGTCATCGTACAAGCCATCACCATTTGCCCCTGCTAAAGCTTTTGGTGTAATTGCTTCTTGTTGCAGGTAATATCCTCCATGAGCCAATGGTCGCAATACTCCCCAAAGATTGTTATTTCCGTATGGATCTACCGCAGCGAGCAATATTTTATTACCTGATTCAAAGGCTTCTGTGACCGCATAATACAAAGGGGGTCGCACTTTATCGTACTTGATAATCTTATCAGCCAAATCTCTTAGCTTTCTGCCAACGGTTTGCCTTGTTGATCCTGTTACTGCGGCTAAAGTAGTGGCAGTGGCAGGGCCAAGGGAGAGAGTTTCTAATATTTTTTGATACATAATATATCCATTAATGTTCTGCTAATTGAACAGATAAAAGATAAGCGTAAATAAGAAATTTTACTAAAATTCAGGAAATTACGGTTCTTTCTTTAAAAATAATGAACTATACTGTGAACAGATAAATATACTTTTATGCTAGGTAGCCGTAAAAGTCAATTTGTACTAAGTCATTTCTACACGGGAAGATCCTAAAGGCGGCTCATATCAAGAAGATTTTCTTGCGGTCGATAATTTGCATACCGCCAAATCAAAATCAAAACATATTGATATTGGAGGAAGAGTTATCCATAATGGGATATGAATGCAAGAACACAGAAAAAAGATGGAGCCAGCAAAGTACTGCTGGGGCTGCAATCCACGCTCGAGAACTTGCAGGCGGAACGGCACAGCGGATCGGTGGCGTTTGAGACTTTTATGAAACATGCCATTGAACAAGCCTATGTGGATAACTGAATACTCAAGGTGATCCTCAATAAGATGCCGGTCTTTTAACGCCAAAAACCTGGCCCGAAAAATAAGAATTAGGTAAGGTGTCTGCGAAACTCTGTTGAAACGACACCTTAAGTGAATATTGGCCTACTTTGACTTTAACTGATTAGCTACAGGGCCGCTTGAAGATACCAATATCAAAATCAAAACAATGTAAAGAAACCCTCTATGGCTACAGGGATATGGATTTTTTCAAGTTGAGAATAATGGCTCTGCATGAAACAAAGTACGCTTGAGCCGGAATAACCAAAGAAAGCCGCTGCCCCAAAACTCAGCCCATGTGCCAAAAAAGCAATAGAAAAACTAGCCCAGATCGACGATAAAAAACGGCCCCGCAAAGAACAACAACTGGTCAACTGGATAAATTCTCAATGTCAGGGCATCAGTAAAAATATCAACGCAAAGAGTGTGCTCGGTGAGCTTGTTAAGGCAGGGCTGATCAACAAAGACAATCCAGTAATGGAATACACCATACCTAGACCACAGGGCTTGTAACTAAAAGATTTAACGAACCTTACCCTTAGCCCATCAGCAAAGAGAAAGGGCGGCTTAGACCTGGTAAGTGGTCAAAGGCACCTCATCTTCATGCGGTTCCCCCTGCCCGCATAGAAAGGCTATAGCGAGCAGCAGCAACAGCATAAACCTGAACCACCTGTGACCACTTACAAATGAGCAGTATATTGAATAAGTTGGTTACGAACCCTATGACCAGGACTAGACCTGATCTAAAATCTTCCTTTTGGTAGTACTGTTTTCTCATCCTACAAGGTGATCCCTGCCAAAGCGGATAATTGAGCTATGCCACATGGTCTTTACGTCTTCTTCTTTGATCACATAACCGTGGGACTTGACTAACTGCCGCATTTTATCAGGATCGTTATTTGAAAAACCTTCATTGGTTTGGGCCAATGGTTTGGTGAAATCTGCATATTGAATTACCACCTCGCCTTCAGCTTTCAGGAGTGGTTTGATATTTTTTAGATAACGATCAATTATATCGAGATCTAAATGGACGAATGTCCCAAATGAAAAGAGGAAATCGATTGATCCCTCCGGGATGGAGGGGAAATCGTCACCACTGTTAGTAACAGGCACAATATTAGTGGTAGTAATATTTGCTTTTAATTCATTTAATATTTCAGGGTGGTAATCGACGGCGTAAATTCTCTTGGCAGAGAGCATGTAACGGGTCCAGCGTCCCCCGCCGGGTCCGATTTCCACAACTGTTTTATCCGCTGATATATAGGGAAGCAAAAAATGATCACGGACATATTGTAGTGGAGGGTTAGTCTCGGGGTCACCCCACTCCAATCCATAAATATCATCCTTACCCCTGAGCACCATAATGGCCTTTTTCAGCCGCGCAGCAAAACTACGCTTGCGCTTACCCGCTGCGAACATATCCAAATGGATGTTAGTATTGAGATCTGGCATGAAAAACTCTCCTTTACACATGAAGATGATACACCTGTAACCACTTACAGGCACGCTCTCTATTATATCAACTAGTTAGGAACCATGTGGCAAGGCACACTATTTGGTCACTCATACCGCATATTACCTGTTTGGGTTTGGACAATCACCCCTATTATTCTAAATCCCATAGATCTTAATAAGATTGAGAGATATTTGTTAGGCACAGAAATTTGCTTTGTCGATCGTTTTATTAAAGAGGAGAGGGGAGGATAATAGTGTTAAGTTAAACTTTACAGGGGACGCACTCGGTATTGCCGGGCACCCACAAGGGCATTACCGTCAGACTAAGACTGGAAAGGATTAGTATAACAATGTATTAATGGATTAAGGCAAGCTGACAGAAGGGCGATCACAAGGATCGCCCCTACGCACGCCAGCAGCATTAGGAATATAAGATTAAATGATTAACGCATCAGTTCTTATCGAATTGCCGTTGCTCCACAGGTTTGGATTAAAGGGGGATCCTTTTGACATCCCTAGGTTTTGCCTTAATCTAATACTATATTTTCTCGCTTTCAAATCTTAGCCTGACGACTATAGGGGTGCCCCTACATCTTCCGGATAGATAAACATTACGTAAAATAAGAACTTTTTCACAAGTCAGCCGTATTGAGAGGAAAGGGTCGATATGAATCAACAGGTGTTTTTAAATGGGAAAAATGACTAATATTCTATGCTTTAAAAAAAGTAGGGGAAATAATTAGATATCAATGCCGTAAATTATTACGTATACACCTAGGAATAAGTTTACTGTCAGGTTGGAGGTAATGTTTGCCACAACGCACAGCGCGAGCAAGATCAAAGGTGGCTCGATCCATATAATGATGAATAAAAATAGATTTAAAGTGACGTAACCCCACATCAATGATTTGACCTTTAGAAGGTTGATTTCCCAAAAGGTTAAGATCTGTAATCACCTGCTTAACAGCCCTTAAGATATCATCGTTTTTGTGGTTATTTCTTCCTTTATCCCATACGTTATAAAGTGATTCTCGCAACTGTTCCAACATCTCAAAATCAGAATTAAAAAGTTCACGATTATGGATAAGGCCGAAGTATTTTTCAGGGTCAAGGATAGAGGCTAAACTGATTAAATTACCATTATTCATCTTAAGCATACCGCTAAAGGCAAGGCAAGCAGGATGAGTTCGAGAAAATGGCGAAAAATCACTTTTTTTAAGTGTACCTTCTGAAGCGGAAACCAACCCATTAATAATATCGGGGGTAGTGATGATGTCCAAAGGGTTATCTTTGCGGTTTTCATATAGAGCCCGACCGGTATGAGTCAACGGCATAATATTAAGTGCGCATATGGCATCATGAATAAAAAAAAGGTCGTAAATAGCCGGGAGTTCTCTCTCGTTGATGTTTTTACCCACCGTAACGTTAAGTGAAATTTTACCTCCCATTGAAATTATTCTTTCAAGCAACTTAAGTTTTTTACCAATAAGGTTACCGTCACCACGCAGCCTCGCATAGGTACCCTGAGCAAGACCATCAAACTGTAAGCCAATAAGTACATTTCGCTCTATGAGTCCAGCGAGTAACTTATGATCCTCTGCAAGTTTTAATCCATTGGTAGCTATGGCAGTAATGCCTATTTCTGGAATACGTAAGCTGTCTATTATTTGCAAGAGATGAGGATGAAGCGTTGGTTCCCCTCCACTAAGGGTTACCATGTTGAGCATTTGATGTTCTTGCCTTAAATTGTCAACCATTTCTCGAATGTCCGACACACTACATTCTTGTATTTTTCCAATATCCACTGAACATACCGGACATTTCATATCACAGCGTCCAGTAATTTCTAAAACCGGCAGACAGTTTTTTTGTTTATGATCTTTGCATATCCCGCAGGCCTGCGGACACTGTTCAGGAATTGCCGCGATGCCATCCACCCGGCCAAACTCTTGTTTCATATGGGCAAGTGACTGTAAATACCACTGTGAATCAGAACTGATCAACCCCTTACTCTCTCCATGTTCATCACAATCTTTCACTAGATATACGCGTCCGGTTTCGATAATAATTCGAGCATCGCATAATTTTCCGCAATCATGGCAGAGCCCCTTGGTAGATTTCAAGGTGTCACCATCGCGTAGCGAAGTTTCGTTTTTATTCAAATCGATCCACCTACGATTTCATCCATGGTAATTTGCCATTGGTATTATTATCGATTTCTTCATAACAAGAATCCTGAAAGCGAGGAGTACAAATTACTAAGAAAATAAGATCGGTACATCCAGTGTTAGTTATACGCTGAGGGCAGTAAGGCGGAATAACAACCATATCACCAGCCCCCACTGTCCTTGGGTCCAGCGTCCCCACAGTGGCCACTCCCTCTCCTTCCAAAATAAGATAGCGCTCCATAATCCCACGTAACCGATGATTTTTGGTTGAAAATCCTGGGCCCACCCGTGCCCTGGCAACGGATACTCCCTGGTCTTCAGAATCATTGAGCATCTCAATAATAAAACAACCTTCGTGAAAAAAATATTCTGAATCGGGGTTAAATTTTTTGACACACTCCCGCATAACACACCGCCCTCTTAATATAGAATACCGATGAACTTATCAATCCTTTCTCTGTACCCGAGACTTATGAGTCTGTTCACCCCCTGACAAGCCTAGTTAGCCAGGAGACTGGATATACTAAAGTAGTTATAACCACAACAACCAATATATTATATAGCAAGCTGACAATAGTGCCAGATTTAATCAAAATACAACATTAAAGATTCACAATATATTATAATACAAAACAAATTCATTCTAAAGATGAACTGAAAGTATTTTATCGCTGTTTATAAAATAATATTTTTCTCTGATAAAATGGAGAAACGGTAACTATTGCAACGCAAAAACCTTAGCACTTATCTACATTTAAGAACAGATATCATTCCGAGTTATTCTTGACATTACACACCACCTCGGGGTGTAATTGAGCATAAGCCAATTGCATAGTCTCATATAATACATGCTAGAGGTAAGTGGCAGACAAATTTAATGTTGAGTATCGATTCATTTGTCACCATAAAATTATGTTACAGTTACCGAAAAAACTAACAAGAAATGTATGCGTTCATCAGCAGCACGCCTACGCATGATCTGACCGGATTCACATAGGATTATATAACTCACTAGCCTGTTTGCACATATCGGCAGCACCAGTAAATGCCTACTAAACCGATGTTGTAGAGCTTTTCTTTTAAAGCAGGTAAACAGTTACCTAGAAATAAGCAGACAAATGTATTCTTCGAGTTAGGAACTCTGAATTAAAATATTATACAATCTTACTTGTCTTTTTTTTCGTTTTCTGTGTTACAGCATTAGCTACATGACCCCAGCTTTGCGTCTTGTACCATACCTTGAAAACGAAATAAAATCCTGCGTAAGCGAGCGAATAGCGTGATATTTGCGCAATTAACTTCTTCAGAGTTCCTTAGTTATAACTTTTATTCGTCAAATTCCAAAAGTCTCTTGAAAATGAAACAAATAATCATTTAGATAGACCGGAACGGCCACCATTAGGCCGACAATAATTCAAAAACATCCGAGACAACAATAATGACCAATCCGCAAAAGGAGCGCGATAATGAGTAAACTTGAACAACTAAAGACAATGACAACAGTAGTGGCCGATACCGGTGATTTTGATTCCATACAGGCATATCTACCGACGGATGCAACCACCAACCCTTCCCTTGTCTATGCTGCCGCCCAACTGCCTCAGTACGAGCGATTGGTTGATGAGGCTGTTAAATATGGCATAACCAATGCGCAGACCATGGAAGCCCGCACCGAACTTATTTTAGATCGACTGGCTGTACTATTTGGGCGTGAAATTCTAGCCACCGTTCCAGGTCGGGTATCCACCGAGGTGGACGCACGACTCTCTTACGACATAGAAGGCAGTATTCGCAAAGCCAACGAACTCATTAGCATGTATGCTGATTTAGGAATTGATTCCGAACGAGTTTTAATTAAGCTTGCTTCAACTTGGGAAGGAATTCAAGCGGCCCAAGCATTGGAGAAAAAGGGCATCCACTGCAACCTGACCTTAATGTTCAGCTTTGCCCAAGCCATTGCCTGTGCCGAGGCCGGAGTTACCCTAATTTCGCCATTTGTAGGTCGCATAACTGATTGGTATAAAGTTCGCGAAGGCTTTACCCCTCAGACGGCCGAGGAAGACCGAGGCGTCTTATCTGTTAGGAATATTTACAATTACTACAAACGACATGGATACAATACTCAGATAATGGGAGCCAGTTTTCGCAACGTTGACCAGATATTGGGCCTTGCAGGTTGTGATTTACTGACCATTTCCCCCAGCCTGCTTGCAGAGTTGGAGTCCATGGAAGGTGATGTAGAGTTAAAGCTTGATGCCGCTCAAGCCCGAGAGATGGAATTGGAAAAATATGAGTTACAAGAAAAAGATATGCGCTGGATGCATAATGAAGACCCCATGGCAGTAGAAAAACTTTCCGAGGGCATCCGCAACTTCACCAAGGACTTACAAAAACTTGAAAAATATGTCCATGATCGCTTAAACACCGTTAGTGCATAACAATATGGTTTGATACCTTAACAAGGTGGATGTCTGATTAAGAATTGTCTTTGCTTGCCAATTCTTATGCGGGGGAACCTGCCCTTAGTCGCCAGGCTAATTTTAACAACTGCAAGATATTACATTGCAAAATTAACTTGCATCTTGCTATGCGCTGTAGGGGCACCCCTTGTGGGTGCCCGACAAAACCGAAAGCAACCCTTTGCAAACATTAACTCAGCAATAGTAAACTTTAACCCGCCCCCCCCTAACAACAAGGAGATAATATTATGACAACTGCTGATATAGGACTAATCGGCCTGGCCGTTATGGGGCAAAATCTGGTGCTGAATATGAACGATCACCATTTTAAAGTGGCAGTTTTTAATCGTACAATTAGCAAGGTCGATCAATTTATGTCCGGCCCGGCCAAAGGGACAGAAGTTATTCCTTGTCACTCCATTGAAGAGCTAGTCTCTAAATTAAAAAAACCCCGCCGAGTGATGTTGATGGTAAAAGCCGGACCAGTGGTTGATACCTTTATTAATCTCCTTATTCCCCGACTAGACCCTGGCGATATCATAATTGACGGCGGAAACTCTCTCTATACCGACACCGAACGCCGCCATAAGACGTTAGCCGATAAAGGAATCATCTATGTCGGCAGTGGCATTTCCGGTGGTGAGGAAGGAGCACGAAAAGGCCCATCCATCATGCCAGGTGGCAATATTGAGGGATGGTCACATGTTAAAGATATTTTTCAGTCTATTGCCGCCAAAGTTGACAATACCCCTTGTTGCCATTGGGTCGGCACCGGGGGAGCCGGTCATTTTGTTAAAATGGTTCATAACGGTATCGAATATGGTGATATGCAGTTGATTTGTGAAACTTATGATTTCATGAGCCGTGGCCTAGGCATGCAAGCGCAAGAGATTGGGGAGGTGTTCGCAAAGTGGAACAAATCAGTTTTAAGCTCTTACCTTATCGAAATATCAAGTAACATACTTGGAACCATAGACGAAGACGGGACTCCCCTGGTGGACAAAATTCTCGATACCGCCGGTCAAAAAGGTACTGGTAAATGGACAGGAATCAATGCCTTGGAGATTGGAATACCTCTTACTCTCATCGGGGAGGCCGTGTTTGCCCGTTGCCTCTCGGCATTAAAAGAAGAACGGGTCAAAGCATCTGCTTTACTTAAAGGACCGGATGCTTCATTTTCCGGAGACCGAGACCTCTTTATTAACCACCTCCATGATGCTCTCTACGGAGCAAAGATCATCTCTTACGCCCAAGGGTATATGCTTATGAGCCAGGCTGCCAAAGAGTACGACTGGGATCTAAATTACGGTTCAATTGCTCTTATGTGGCGAGGCGGATGCATTATTCGTTCAGTATTCCTCAACAATATAAAAGAAGCTTATGACAATAAACCCGATCTGGAAAATTTATTACTTGATGATTTTTTCATGGAGGCAATATATCGGGCCCAAAACGGTTGGCGAAAAGTAGTTGGCAAAGCCGCTGAGCTAGGCATTCCCTTGCCCGCTATCGGCGCAGGGCTAGCGTACTACGACGGCTATCGAAGCGATCGACTGCCCGCTAACTTGCTGCAGGCCCAGCGCGATTATTTCGGCGCTCACACCTATGAACGGGTAGACAAAAGTCGTGGGGAATTCTTTCATACCGACTGGACCGGTCATGGCGGTAAAGTTTCATCATCCACCTATGATGTCTGACCACCTGTTTTTTTTCGGCCTTCAAAACCAGTTGCACTGGACATGGTGACGATTAACACTCTATGCAAGTTTTAATATTCCATAAAGAGAGAGGTTAAAATAGTGACCGGGGATAATAAAAAATTAATCAACAGAATCCTCATAAGCTGCGCAATCATCTTCTGTATTGTCGCCTTTCTATACTTTGATCTAGCTCAATATCTTTCTCTAGAATACCTTAAAGCGTCCCAGGCTAAATTTCAGGCACTTTATCACGCACACACGATGCCCTTTATTGCCGCATACATGGGAATATACATTATGGTTACTGCCATGTCATTGCCAGGCGCAGCAGTGCTAACCCTCGCGGGTGGCGGTCTTTTCGGGCTATTTATTGGTACTATTATCGTCTCTTTTGCCAGCACCATCGGTGGCACTCTGGCCTGTATTATCTCACGTTATTTACTGCGGGACTGGGTACATAATAAATTTGGCGACAAACTAACCACCATTAATGCAGGAATTGAAAAAGAAGGAGCTTTTTACCTCTTTTCCCTACGACTAGTTCCTCTTTTTCCATTTTTCGTTATCAATTTGGTGATGGGTCTCACTAGGATGCCATTATTTACTTATTTTTGGGTATCTCAATTAGGCATGTTTGCCGGTACCGTTGTATATGTCAATGCAGGCAAAGAATTAGCAAAAATTGACAACCTGTCAGGTATTTTATCACCAGGTTTAATAATTTCCTTTGCTCTACTTGGCCTCTTCCCCATAACCGTCAAAAAGCTATTAGATTTTTATAAATCCAAAATTACGGCAACAATTACCTCTGAAACAGAAAATGCACCGGAATAACAATAATCCAGGAGCAACAACATGGCTAACTATGATTATGATATCGGAATCATTGGCGGTGGAGCAGCAGGGCTAACGGTCGCCTCAGGTGCAGCACAACTTGGAGCTAAAACCCTGTTAATTGAAAAGGAAGAAGCGCTTGGCGGCGATTGTCTGCATTATGGCTGTGTACCGAGTAAAACCCTGATAAAGTCGGCCCATGTTTATCATTTAATGAAAAACGGTCCTCAATTTGGTTTGCCAGCTCTTACTCCACCACCGGTTGATTTTAAGAATGTTGCGAGCCGCATTAAAACTGTAATTAATATTATTCAAAAACATGACTCGGTGGAACGATTTTGTAAATTAGGAGCTATGGTACAGTTTGGAGATCCGGTATTTAGAGATGAACATTCTATTAATCTCGACGACAAATCCATATCAGCACGTACCTGGGTGATTGCTACCGGTTCTTCCCCAGCCGTTCCTATAGTGGAAGGACTCGAAAGCACCCCCTACTTGACCAATCGCGATATATTTTATTTAAACAAGCTTCCGGCCTCCATGATCATTCTCGGAGCAGGTCCCATTGCCACTGAAATGGCCCAATCCTTTTGTCGACTCGGAACCAAAGTAATTGTTGTACAACGTAGCGGTCAAATTTTAAGCAAAGAAGATGAAGACATGGCCGATATCGTAAAACAAGAAATGGAGAAAGAAGGGGTCCAATTCCACTTAAACGTCTCCCTGGTCAAAGTTCACGATTTGGGAAGTGAACGGGAAGTGATAATCAAAGATTTCAATGGAACAAGCATAACTCTGCGAGCCGAGCAACTTCTCGTGGCTCTAGGGCGTTCGCCAAACGTGGCAGGACTTGGTCTTGATGATATTGATATCCCCTATGATCGAGATGGGATTAAGGTTAACAGCTATTTAAAAACCAACCATAAACACATTTACGCGGCAGGCGATGTTATCGGCGGCTACCAATTTACCCATGTTGCCGGCTATGAAGGCGGAGTAGTCCTCAGTAATGCAGTTTTTCATCTCCCCAAAAAAACCAATTATACATATGTACCATGGTGCACTTATACCCATCCAGAACTGGCAAGCATTGGCTTTAATGAGAAGAGCGCCCAAAAAGCTGGCCTTGAATATACCGTTTTTAAGGAGGAATTTAGAGCTAATGACCGCAGCCTAGCAGAAGGTGAAACTGCAGGAAAAATTAAGCTCCTGTTGGGCAAAAACGGAAAACCCCTTGGCATTCAGATTATTGGCCCTCACGCTGGAGAGCTATTAGGTGAATGGGTGGCAATAATGAACGGCGGGGTGGGCCTATCAAAAATAGCCTCGGCAATCCATCCGTATCCCACCTTAGGAGAGATAAATAAAAGGGTAATCAGCTCGATTTATGCGCCGAAAATATTCTCCGACACAATCAAAAAAGGTTTAAAATTTTTCTTTAGCTTCAAGGGTCGCGCCTGCGAATGCGGTGAAGATATTCCCTGTAAGAAGGAAGAAAAATAAAGTGGACCATGTTTTAATTTTATATACCTGAATGCTGGGGGCGTGTGGAGGGATAATCTTTCTGAACACCCTTTTTTATTCAGTAACATAATTAGATTATAAGCATTAACAGGATATTCGCCTTAGCTTGACGGATATGCCACTTACCCTTGTGGAGTTAATCCTTGATCAATGGCCCCCAGGGTATCACAACCCAATAATTTTTATCTTCTGTGAGATTAAATCGTTTATTGAGAGAAATATCCCCAAATGGAACCCTGTAAGCTGATTGAGTGTTTAGATCAATGTTCATAAAATAATCATACTTATCTGATGAACCCTTGTAATACCAGGTTACAACTTTCGGATCTCTCCATTGTGTCGTTTTCGCTAATAACCTATCTCTGGAAATTGTCTCAACTGCACTACATCCACTCAGTAACAGTGTAAAGGTACAAAGAATTAGCATGTAAAACTTTATCATTTTATTAAATAATCCCTTTAGCTTGAAACAATATTTATAAAGAGTGGAGCCAGTTTGGTTATGGGGCTTCTGTATTCCTATAATGAAGCTAGATACCTGAAACCCACATTTCCAAATATGATGTTTGTGTAAAAGTGCTAACTACATTCTGGTAAAAAGAAAATAGCTTTATAGTTATTTTTAATCTTTGCCCCTGCTTTCTTAGCTTCAGTGGTATTACCCTTTTTCAGTATCTCAACCAGATTAGTAATGGCATTGTTACCATCCTTAATTACAAGAGCAAAAGCCTCTTTATCGACAACCGAAGAGTTTGCATTTCCTACTTCTGCCCATTTAATTGCTAACCAATCTCCATAACGATTTCCCAAATGTTGTAGATGTTCCGGTGAACTATCTTTAGAAATACCCTTTAATACTATTTCCATCGCTTCGTGAAAATCGTTGATCTTATCATTAAGAGAAACAATACCGGCATCCACTCTCATACGCCACAAGGAGTAACGTATCGCCTCCAAATGTGAATGGGCTTTCTTAACTTCTCCGCCCTTAACCAATGCCAAAGCTTCTTTACCTACAGCTATGGGTTGGGTAATTTTACTACTGAAATCAACAAGGCTACTTAATTTATCAGGAACATCATTTGCGTATTTGTTTGCAAACATACTCCATGACTTGACAAATTTCTGCACCACGACAGTTGCTTTCTCCTGATTTTCTTTCTTACTAGTAAGCGCTAAAGACTTCTTGTAAAGCCCATACGGCTCCACAATATCTTTTGTAAAAACAGTATAGTCCGAAGCCAATACTAGACCTGGAATACTTAACAAAAACATGCAAACAGCAATAAATTTAATCCTCATTATAAACCTCGTTTGTTGTGTTATTAATAGATCAGTCGTTTCTGTATTGCATTTCAATTGCTTGTTTAACGAATAAGAGTTTTGGAAGGGCAGAGAAAAAATCGGAGCCTATATAAAAAGGACAACATAAGTGTCAAGTCATTATTATTGACAAGAAAATCAAGATAAAGAGCAAATGTCAACAATAACGATCTGACTCTTTGTATCTGCACTATCCTTTAGTAGTGTATCATCCTCATAGAGTAAGATAAACCATTTCGTATCAATCTTCTCCAATCGTCTACTGTGCAGTTTATCCTTGTGGGTACTGTCTGCAATACTCATAAAGCGCGATGCTGGTGGCGGTGGCTGCGTTGAAGCTATGGGGTAGACCGTATACCGGTATTTCTACAACATCATCCAATACCTCCAGGATATCTGGGGTCAGTCCAGTACGTTCGTTGCCTACAACAATAGCTGTGCGGCGCGAAAACTCATAAATATGCATACTTACAGAATTTGTTGTTTGTTCAAGACCGACTAGCCGATACCCATCTCCTTTCAACCGCTTAAGCACAGGCAAAAGTGTGCGGTGGGTTGAGATATCAAGTTGGGATTCTCCATCGCGAGCGATCTTTGAAATCAGACTTGCATTCCCTGTTAAAACAAGTCGTTCTATCGCACAGGCACTTCCCGTGCGTGCAATACTTGAAACATTTACATTACTGCGCATTGGTGCACAGGCCACAATTAACTCCCGTGGCCTGGTAAGATTTGAACCAGGCTTGTGGCGCTGATGTTCAAAATTGCTCATCCTGAAAAACCTCTCTTAATATCTTCGCTCATTTCCTCTTTACTGTAATACACACGTTCAAGATACAAGCCTGATGCCGGAGCTGTCCCGGGAGCAGCCTTGCGGTCCTTTGCCTCAAGGATACTATGTAAATCATCTTGGGTGTAACGTCCTTCGCCTACTTTTACAATTGCCCGCACAATATTGCGCACCATTTTATAGAGAAATCCATCGGCACAAATATCAAATATGATAACAGGTAATTCATGATTTATGGTAGCCATGCTTACTGTACGACTGGTCGTTTTCTGTTTAAAATTTGGACGGGTAGCAAAGGAAGCAAAATCGTGCTCACCTTCAAAAACCGAACAGGCATCAATCATTGCTTTTATATTTAGGCTAGTTTTTACATGCCAAACCCGTCCATGGCGATCCGCAGGAAGATTATTATCATTCCAGATGACATACCGATATCTTTTACCGATGGCACTATCGCATGCATGAAATTCCCCTGGCACACCACTAACCTCAATTACCCGAACATCCTTTGCAAGTACATTATTTAAGTCATCTTTGATATCGTCCAGCTCTAAACCCGCAGGAAGTTCTACACTCGCTACCTGTCCATTGGCATGAGCCCCGCGATCTGTACGTCCCGATCCTCTCACCGCAGCACGGATACCATACAATTGCTCCACTGCCTGCTCAAGGGCATACTGAACGGTCGGTTTGATCCCGTGCCGTTGCCAGCCAAGATAAGCCCGACCATCATAAGAAACAGTCATGCGATAATGAGACAAAATGGAATTTTCAGTAGACATAGTAATCGTATAACCCCTTTGAGACGTAGATAAGCATTAGGGCCTCGGAAAAAATAAATTACCCCATCTGGCTTGTCTTTTTAGCCGTCTTCTTTGTCAAGGCAACAGTTACATAAGGCTGCTATGCGCCTGTTACCTCTTCTTGAAGACGACTAAAAATCCTGCGCCATTTTGGGATATTTATTATTTCCCGCGACCCTTAGGCTAATAGTGTGTTTCTGTATTTTCTGTCGCACCTATATACCATGAATAAGCTGAGAGATGAAAGGCAACCTGGTCACAGGTTTTATAATTAGCTGATTTAATGCGGTGCGAGATAGTATATGATAACAGGTGGTTCTGATTTCTACAGTTATCTGTAACCAATAACACGAAAGGGCCTCTTTACTTTACTAGGAGGCTATTTAAGATGATAAGGGAAGATGATAGGATAAGAAGAAATAGCATTCAGCCGGATCAGCCGGGAGGGAAAAGATTCGGATAAAAGAGAATTAATAGGTATAATTTTCAAACAGCTACCGCCACCAACAACTCAACCACCTGCCACAACACCCTGCAAAATCCCTGTAAATGACAGCAGTTAATCCAACGAGGTTTGTAAAATAGATAATTAAAAGTCAGACACTTTTGGCTAGAGAAAGAATCAAGTCGCCGTTCAACTCTTTTTTTTGAATTCCTTTATGTACGTAAGGTAACAATGGCTCCCTCTTCTTAAAGATCGTCCCATTTTCATACCTTTTCTCACAACATCCCTTTTTAAAGAAATAGTTTATAGTTCTAGTTGTGATGTTCTATAGTTGGTTTCTGATAAATTTAAAAACAAGGCCGTTATTATTCTGTCGACTTTGCAGGTGACTCGAGATTGGCCCAAAGATAGCGGGCATATTTCAGATAGCCTTGAACATTATTGAGGCGGGCATCAATTTTGGGTTCTATCGGCATAACGTTACCGGAAATTTGCGGTTGTAGGTATTTCGCCAGTTCCATGGAGCCTCCGCCGCTGATAATAATGAGATCAATATCCCAATCGTCGGCCCACAGGCGGGCAATATCGGCAGCGATAACATTGGCTGAATGTTCAAATGCCGCATCGCGTAGCTTGGAGATGTTGTACTCCTTGCCCCGAATCTTGATAAAGCCAGTTTGGATGGCATTATAAAGCCGATACAATTCTATGTTAACATTATTCTCTTCATGCAATTTTTTGGCGATGACGCGAAAGCTTTCGGAAATCCCAGTATCTGAGGTACTGCTGCCTCTTTGGATATACTGCAACCCCTGGAAAATGCAAAAATCGGTCGTCCGGAAACCGATGTCGATAACGCCGATTTTCTGCTTGACCAGTTCACGATTTGTAATTTTACCGTACTCGTTCATCAGTAGATTAAAAATACTACCGAGTGGCTGTGGGATAATCCTCAAGTTCGGGATATTAATACGTCTGTCTTCGCTGGATCCATCGCATTTATGAAGGGTGATTTCGTGCTGCCCTTTGAGCATTGTTGCTAAACGCTTGTTATATTCACGGTAGAAGCCAACCGGAAGTCCGGTTACAATATTAACGTGAGCGTAGCCATTGAAAAGATTGCTTACGGCCGTTATGGTCAGTACCCTGCAAAACTCAGTAAGAAGTTTCTCCTGGTCCAGGGTAAACTGTCGAGTATCGGAGTGCTGCTCTGCAAAATCCCCCACAAAATAGGCCTGACCGTCTATCTCGACATGCATACAAGGGCTGTTCTCGCTTTTTACTATGGGAAGCCTAAATTGGATGTCAGCCGCTTCCCCTAAAACAGATTTGAACAAAGCAAAATCCTTGCCATTAGTAGCTTTTGTAAATCCAAATCCAATATCTACCCCTGCGACATCCATCAAAATTCTCCGTATTCTAAGGTAAAAACCATACCCGGCCCCCTGCATAAGCGCAACGATAGGGACTTGTTTATTACAGAAAGTATATCTCAGAATTACATTATGTTGTCAAGGGCTAATCTGAGGCTACATAATAGTAGGTATAGTGGAGTCGGGCTGGGCCTCAACTACTGAATATTCTTGTCCTGGAGGGGAAGTAATAGTTTTTATACCCATCATGAAAATACAAACTATACCTTAATGTCCGGAGTGTCATTCCACAGAAGCTCTCCCGTATAAAAAATATGATACGGTACACAATGTGTCCACAATATGTAACGATAATCAAAACGAACTCCAACAATATCTGAATAAGTTAACCCTGCCTCAAAAGGTAAACGTTCAAACAAAAATAAAAAAAAGCGTTAAAAAAAAGAAGAACGGAAGGGGGGGGAACATGGGGGTACGACTTGAAACAAACCTGTAAGATAACAAATTGTTATCATGTCACCCAGAGAAAAAGAAAGATCCGCTCCTCAAACACCAAAACCTCAAATTAGCCGTATTAGTTTTGCAGTTTGTTTCAATCGGATCGACTAAATAAAAGAATGTGACGGTTTTTTTGGTTAATCAAACACGCAGTTTTTTACAAGTGTGAACGTCAATGGCTTTCCCATTTTCGTCCAAACGACATGCCTGCATTAGAGAGTCGTGATAAAAGGTAAAGAAATAGTTTTGTTCACGGTAATGTTTAAAAAGCCGTTCCTTTTGCTCCACTGAATCTAAAGGGAAATTGTCATAACTACTGATCCAAAGAGGGTTTGAGTGGGTGTGGCTAGGTAGAAGGTCGCCGAAATGTACAGCTCGCTGTTCACTGCCGATTATTTCCACTAGTTGATGGCCTCTGGTGTGGCCACCGGTGCGGGACACCCTGATATGGGGGTTGAGTTGTTCCTCTTCGTTAACCAGGTGCAGAAGGTGGCTATGAGCAAGGCCGCTAAAATTTTCAGGCCAGTAGGCATGAACTGAGCGGATATTGGGTTTCAAGACATCTTCCCACTCTTTTTGCTGGATAATATGACGAGCATTGGGGAAGGTGAGCTGTGAGCGATACTGATCATCGTGCATCACGATACCCCCGGCATGATCAAAGTCGCAATGAGTGAGGATGACCATGTCAATGTCACTGCATTGTAGGCCGAAGCGGGCAAGCTCAGCAGGGATATCCCAGTCCTGATAAACCAGGAAAATATCTTTTTGCTTAGGGGTAAGCTTATTGCCTAAGCCGCTGTCTATGATACAGGAAAAGCCAGGAGTGCGCACCAGCAGAGGTGCATTAGGGATTTTGACGTAGTTGTTTGCGTCTGCAGGACATTTTTTTTGCCACAGGACTTTGGGTACGGCTCCGTACATGGTACCGCCGTCGAGACGAAAATTACCACCGCATAGCCAGTCAATGGTCACTGTGCCAAGATCCAGAGAGGAGTCCATGATCATATCTCTTGGAGTGAATTGGTCTAACTCTAACTAACTGTCGAATTACTGTAAGTTATCACTTGGATGGATGGAAAAAACATCAACTAAATTCTAAAATCACCTGATCCACATTAAGGCTATCGCCTACCTGAGTGGAGATTTTTTTGATCATCCCATCATGGGGGGCGCGGAGGATATTTTCCATTTTCATAGCTTCTATGATGGCCAACTCATCTCCTGCCCGAATGCTTTGTCCTTCAACCACTGAAAGTTTAATCAACAGGCCCGGCATGGGTGCTTGCAAGAACTGTGAGTTACTGTTTTCTTCTCGAAGGGGCATCAGGCGGTGGAGGTCGGCTGCGAGGGGGGTCATGACCTTGGCATCAGTTCTGCCACCCATTCGCAAGAGACGGTAAGTGATACCGTAGCGCTCCACCTGGAAGCAAATCTGCCGACCATTAATATTTCCACGAAAGAGAGGTTGGCAGAAAGACCAGTCAGTGAGTACCGAGTAACTTTTACCTTGGTAAATCACACGATAGCCGCCGTCGGGTTGAAAGGGGGTTACCAGAACTTCATAGTGCTCCCCGCCGCTGATAACTACCCAATTGTCCTGTACTCGGCGTTCATAACCCTGCAACTGCCCGCTGAGATGAGCGGCTCGGTCCATGTAGAGTCGGTGAATAATGGCGGCAACCACAATGGGAAGGGCGGGGTCTTGTTGGATGACATCTTCGGCGTTAAAATCCTCTCCATATTCTTGCGCGATGAAATTGGTGGTAAAATCGCCTGATATGAATTTTGGATGGTTCATCAGTGCTCCGAGAAAACCGATGTTGTGTTTTACGCCTCTAATTACATATTCGTCCAAGGCTTCACGCATCAGAGAAGTGGCTTCTTCCCGATCTTCGCCATAGGTCACTAATTTAGCTATCATAGGGTCGTAGTAAATAGATATCTCTCCGCCCTCGAAAACACCAGTGTCGACCCGTACTTTTTCATTTTCTTCACTGGGTAGACAATACCTAGTTAAGCGACCAGTGGAAGGAAGAAAACCAGAAAAGGGGTCTTCAGCGTACACCCGACATTCCATACTGCAGCCGTTGATTTTAATGTCCTCCTGGGTAATGGACAGAGGATTACCTGCAGCTATCTTGATCATCTCTTCTACTAAGTCGAGACCGGTAGTCAATTCCGTGACCGGATGCTCAACTTGCAAACGGGTATTCATTTCCAGAAAATAAAAATTACGATTTTTGTCAACCACAAATTCAACCGTACCTGCCGAGCTGTAATCAACCGCTTTGCCAAGGGCTACCGCTTGTTCTCCCATGGCTTTGCGAGTGGCATCATCGAGGAAGGGGGAAGGCGCTTCTTCAATAACCTTCTGGTGCCGTCGCTGAATGGAGCATTCTCGCTCGCCTAGATATACCGATCCACCATGGGAATCGGCTAGGATCTGGATTTCGATATGGCGTGGATTTTCAATGAATTTTTCGATAAATATCCGGCCGTCGCCAAAACTAGATAGAGCCTCACTGCTGGCCCGTTCAAATCCTTCCAGGCATTGCGCTTCATTATGGGCCACCCGCATGCCTTTTCCTCCACCGCCTGCAGTGGCTTTGATCATTACCGGGTATCCAATTTGGGCGGCAATGTGCACGGCTTCCTCGGCATTCGGCACTTCTTCCGTGTGGCCGGGTATAGTGTTCACCCCGGCTTTCAGGGCTATTTTTTTAGATGTTATTTTGTCACCCATGGCGGTAATCGCGGGGGCTGGAGGCCCGATGAAAACGATACCTTCATCGGCTAGCATTTGACAAAATGTACTGTTTTCAGAGAGAAACCCGTAGCCTGGGTGGACGGCTTGCGCACCTGTTTGTTTACAGGCAGCGATAATTTTTTCCATTACCAGGTAACTTTCAAAGGCAGGGGATGGGCCAATATGAACAGCCTCATCAGCCATTTGTACATGGAGAGCTCCGCGGTCGGCATCGGAATAGACGGCGACAGTGCAGATAGACATGGCTTTGGCCGTTTTAATGATCCGGCAGGCGATTTCACCCCGGTTGGCTATAAGTATCTTAGAAAACATTGTATTATTCGTCATATGATGATTTCCGGTCCGTGGACGCCCCGCGAGGGGTGATGTCTGATTACGGTTTGCGTATTTCTCTATGGCTGCTTTTTATTAATGGGCTATAAAGGAATGTTTCCGTGTTTACGCCAAGGATTTTCAAGTTTTTTCTCCCTTAACATGGCTAGGGAACGGCATATACGGGTTCTAGTATTGTGGGGCATGATGACGTCGTCAATAAAACCCCGGCTGCCCACCGCAAAGGGATTGGCGAATTTGGTGCAATACTCTTCTGTACGGTTTTTGATTTTCTCGGGATCGTTCATATCCTGGCGGAAAATAATTTCGACCGCCCCTTTAGGCCCCATAACGGCAATTTCCGCTGTTGGCCAGGCAAAATTAACATCGCCGCGTAAATGTTTGGAAGACATTACGTCATAAGCTCCACCGTAAGCTTTTCTTGTGATAACAGTAACCTTAGGCACAGTAGCCTCGGCGTAAGCGTAAATCAGTTTAGCTCCATGCTTGATAATGGCTCCATATTCTTGAGCGGTTCCGGGTAAGAATCCTGGGACATCCACCAAGGTGAGGATTGGAATATTAAAGGCATCGCAAAAGCGTACGAAACGTGCAGCCTTACGAGAAGAAGCGATGTCCAGAGCTCCGGCCTGGACCATGGGCTGGTTAGCCACAATTCCCACAGTGGAACCTTGAATACGGCCAAAACCGATAATTACGTTAGCTGCGTAATCTGGTTGCAGCTCAAAGAAATCGTGTTCATCCACCACTTTGAGAATTAGCTCCTTCATGTCGTAAGACTTATTGGGATCGTGGGGGACCAGGGTATCCAAAGAGTATTCTTTACGATCTGCAGGGTCGGAAGTAGGCCAGAACGGCGCTTTTTCCCGGTTGGATGGGGGGAGAAAATTGAGGAAGCGACGGGTCATGAGTAATGCTTCCACATCATTGTCAAAGGCCAGGTCAGCTACTCCGGAACGATTAGTATGAGTTCTCGCTCCTCCTAACTGCTCTGCGGTAACCTCTTCATGAGTAACAGTTTTTACCACATCAGGTCCGGTTACAAACATGTAGGAGGTGTTTTCCACCATGAAGATAAAATCGGTAATGGCAGGAGAGTAAACGGCACCCCCTGCGCATGGCCCCATAATCATGGATATTTGCGGGATGACACCAGAAGCAAGAACATTGCGTTGAAAAACTTCGGCGTATCCTGCCAAAGCTTCCACTCCTTCCTGGATTCGTGCTCCGCCTGAATCATTAAGACCGACAACCGGAGCTCCCGCTTTGATGGCTTGATCTACGATTTTACATATTTTTTCAGCATGAGCTGCAGAAAGCGAGCCGCCGAATACGGTGAAATCTTGACTGTAAACGAAAACTAATCTGCCGCAAACCGTACCGTAACCGGTAACAACACCATCGCCAGGAATTTTTTGTTGGTCCATGCCGAACTCGGTACACCGATGTTCAACAAACATGTCCCATTCTTCAAAGGTATTAGCATCGAGAAAAAGCTCTATGCGTTCTCTGGCAGTCAATTTGCCGCGTAAATGTTGGCGGTCTATACGATGTTGACCGCCTCCGCTTCGGGCTGCAGCGCGTTTTTCGTCGAGTTGTCGTATGATTTCTTGCATCTTTTCTTCCTTACTCCTGAATCTGTGAAGGAACATACATGTTCACAAAATAAAACACTTTTGCTTTCATGATGTTGTCAACGTCACATCCATTGTACGGTTACAAACACCTAATGAGCCGATCTATTCACGGTTTTCGATTACTATTTTTCCGACAGTGTTGTGGATCTCCGTAATTAAAATAAGTGGCATGGGGGAGATCCCATCAGAAAAGAACCGTTATGTCGATTTATCTCCATAGGTGATTAGTAAAGTGGTTTATAACGTACTTTCTTTCAATTGACCAGTGATAGCAAAGTAACCCGGATCGGGAAGAAAGGTTAATGATCGGGAAAACCAGCCATTATGCGTAGATATGGCAATTGCAATCTCTCACTTTACATAATTGTCGGTAGTTGTTTCATAAAGCCCACTGCTATACTGAAAAATAAAGATTATTTCAGCATATTTTTTTATTTTTCTGCTATTTCCCATAGCTACGAAAGGGGCTTTTTGAAGGTTTGGGCGGCGAGTATGCCCAGCTCCCACAGATTTTCACACACCTTAACCCCTCCCTTTTTAAAGGCTTTAATTTTATCACTCGCAAGGCCGGAACCCGATTCAATAATTGCCCCAGCATGTCCCATTCGCTTTCCTGGAGGAGCAGTGAGCCCAGCAATAAATCCGATGACTGGTTTATGGACATGGTCTCGAATATATACAGCTGCATCTTCTTCGGCTCTTCCTCCGATTTCTCCGACCATCACGATTCCCTTTGTTTGCTCATCTTCTTCAAAATCTTTAAGGCAGCTGATGAAATCTGTGCCGATAACCGGATCGCCCCCAATACCCACACAGGTGGATTGCCCCAAGCCTTGGCTGCTCAGTTGGGAAATTACTTCATAAGTAAGAGTTCCTGAACGAGAAACGACCCCAATGGAACCAGGGGTGCAAATGGTCGAGGGGATAATTCCTATTTTGCATGCTCCCGGAGTTATGATACCGGGACAGTTGGGGCCAAGTAAAATACAGTCGGTTGTCTTCAGATAGTTTTTTATCAAAAGCATGTCATGAACCGGCAGCCCTTCAGTTATGCAAACAATGAGTTTAATTCCATTATCAACAGCTTCCAAAATGGCATCGGCACATTGGGCAGGGGGAACGAACAAAAGAGAAGTATTTGCTCCTGTTAGGCTTATTGCCTCGGCCATTGTATTGTATACTGGGACGTTGAGAACGAAAGAGTCACCTTTACCAGGGGTCACCCCGGCCACAATGTCGGTTCCGTAGCTTAAGCATTGCTCAGTATGAAAACGACCTTCTCGGCCCGTGATGCCCTGCACCACGACTTTAGCAGAGCTATCGGCAAGGATACTCATAAATTATTTACCATTTGAGTAAGCTGATCTGCCGCAGCGGTCAAGTCGGCGACAAAGGTGATGGAAAG
>JAOTSI010000420.1 GCA_029865005.1 Desulfobulbaceae bacterium | reverse complement strand
GCAAACCGAAGAATATTTAACAGAAGTGGTTAATCCCCTACTTGCTGAGTATAAAGACTTAATTGGCCAAGTAGATGCCAGCTTAAAGGTATAAGGCTAAATGCAAAAAATTAATTCCGATGACGCACTGATCACCCTTTATCTCCATATTAATAGGGAGCAAATCGGCTATTTGCGTCATATAATGGAAGGATATGATGGTCTAGCCATTTTATCAACCATTGATGCAACCAAGGGGATGGTTAAGGTTATCCTACCTCGTTCCAGGTATTCTGAATTCATTCCACTGTTGGAAGCGATTAGTCCTGATTTAATCGAACCTAACCTCCAGTTGGTAAACTGATATATCATAACCGTTCGCTGGAGTATGTTTCAAAAATTAATATTACTCCAGCATGTTAACCTTCAATAGCACCCAACAACTCGTCTGCTGTTGAAGGTTAATGATTTTTTTGACGAAGGCTTAGAGCTCATGACCAAACACTGCTTTATTAAAACATACGGCTGCCAGATGAATGATCGCGATTCGGAGATCATCGAACAGCTGCTGGCTCAAATCGGCTATATTACGGTTGCTGATATGAACGATGCCGATCTGGTCGTCCTTAATACTTGCTCTATTCGGGCCAAGGCCGAGCAAAAAGTATATTCTCTTCTTGGGCAGTTGAGACCGAATAAAGAGCGGAATCCAAAAATGCGCATCGTAGTAGCCGGTTGTGTGGCCCAGCAGGAAGGTAATAAACTTATTCGCAAAATGCCTCACGTGGACATAGTGGTTGGAACCCAACAGGTATATCGGATACCGGAACTCCTGGAAGCCATTGAAAGAGGCGAGAGTAAACGGGGATTGGCCTTGGATCTTTCCTCTGATTTTGAAATCCCCCCCTACCAACAGTTCGCCCCAGTAGTCTCCCCTACCCCAGTTAACAAATCTACCGAACCGCAGATTAAAAAATTTGTTACCATCATGCAGGGTTGCAATAATTATTGTAGCTATTGCGTGGTTCCTGCTACCAGGGGTCGGGAAATAAGCCGACCTGTACGGGATATATTGGAAGAGGTTCAACTATTGATATCCAAGGGAGTTAAAGAGGTCACTTTACTTGGCCAAAACGTTAACTCCTACGGTAAAACCAACCAGGTAGCTGAAGAGCCAGTGGATTTTGCAGGCTTACTTCGCCAGGTTGCCGCTCTTGAAGGTTTAAAGCGGTTGCGCTTTACCACCTCCAATCCCAAAGATCTCTCTGAAGAGCTGATGCGTTGTTTTGCCGAACTTGATGTGCTTTGCCCCCATTTCCATCTTCCTGTTCAATCCGGTTCCAATCGAGTTCTTAAGTTAATGAATCGGAAATATACGGTGGAATCCTACTTGGAAAAAGTTGATACCCTTCGCAGTTATCGCCCTGATATCGCTTTGGCAACTGATATAATAGTAGGTCATCCCGGTGAAACCGATGAGGATTTTGAAGAAACCATGGAGCTTTTGGAAAAAGTGCGCTTCCATGGCTCTTTTTCCTTCAAATACTCTGATCGGCCTGGCACTCGTTCTTCTGAGTTCTCTGATAAAATAGATGAAAAGGTAAAATCAACTCGTTTAGCTCGTTTTCAAAAACGACAAGATGAAATCGGTCTGGAACGTAACCAAGAGTTTGTGGGTACAGTAGTGGAAGTGATGGTAGAAAAAGTCGAGAATGGAGATGGTCGTGGTAGAAATCCAACCAATCACCTGGTTCACTTTCCAGCAAATGACACTTTGCGACCCGGTGATTTTGTATCTGTAGCCGTAGAACATGCCGGAAAGCATTCACTAAGAGGAATAATTAAAAAATAGCTTTGATTATCGTTCTCACCTGTCTATTCTATGGGTAAGGTTATGTCTCAACCTCAGTGAAAAACAGACTCCTCTCAATCTCGACATAAGTTAACTATTAATTTATACTAAAAAAATATTTGAAATATCATGATTGATCTGCATTCTCACTCATTATTTAGCGACGGTGCCTTGGTACCGGCGGAACATCTTCGGCGGGCTGAAGCCCTTGGCTATAAAGCCATTGCCATCACCGACCATGGTGACATGTCCAACCTCGACTTTATTATTCCACGAATGGTGGAAGCATCCGAGGATTTGAATTGGCACAGCAAAACCCGTCTTATTCCAGGTATAGAACTTACCCATGTACCACCGGCCCTCATCGGTCCGCTCACCACATGGGCCCGCGAACTGGGTGCTCTTTTCGTGGTAGTTCATGGAGAGAGCCCGGTGGAGCCGGTTGCTCCGGGTACCAATATGGCTGCACTTCAGGCAGGTGTGGAGATTTTGGCTCATCCCGGATTTATTACCGAGGAAGAAGCAAGCTTGGCAGCTAAAAAAGGGATTTTTCTGGAATTATCTGGTCGTAAAGGACACAGTCTTACCAACGGGCATGTTGCCAGGATGGCGGAAAAAACAGGTGCCCTACTCATGGTCAATAGCGATGCCCATGAACCGGGAGATCTCATGACTGCGGAATATGCAGAAAAAGTCGCATTAGGTGCTGGAGTATCCAAAGAGGGATATTTAAAAATTCGCCGCGATATGGATGAATTCATCACCCGGTTATAATTATTCGGAGTTATTATTTTACTCTTTTTTGTTTTGAAAACCAGGAAGATTTGTTGCTATTGAATCTTCCTTTGGTTTCTTTCCTGTTATATCGCTAATTCGTCGTACCGTTCGGTTGGTGAGTCTTTTTCCTTTCGCAGCCGCCCCTTTTATCAGATAATCGTCCAAGCTGATATCTAAACTATTGTATCTGGCTCTAGCCGAGGGCGCTAAGCCTAGTCGCACCATTACCCCCTTCCCTGTTTTCAGTAATTGAATCGAAGAGTTCTTGTGTTCCGGAATGAGTCGGTACTCCCGATTAATAATATATTTCGGAGTGACGAATCGCTTGGCATAGATATAACCATCTATTCCGTTTTTATATATTATATTAAAAATAACATCTTTCTTTATCACTTCCAGATAATTAATATCGCTTCCGATAAATAGCTTTTCTGGAATATTGACCACCTTATAGCGCCCATCTCTGTAAATGATAAGAATTTTATCATATTCTGAACAAACTAATTGCCGATCCTCTTTTTCGTTCTCTATCTCTACTTTATGACCAAGAAAACCGCTTTGTCGCTGATAACAAATTTCCAGGTCTGCATAGGCAGCTTCTCTGGCATCCACTTCATCAAATTTGTGAATTTCACTACGTCTGGGATATTGGTCACCAAACTCTTCTAGTAATGATTGTAGATAATTAACGGTGAAGCCAATCATATCTTTGAGATGTTTACGAATAAGTCGTATCTCTTTCTCGATGGTCTTGATTTCTTTCTGCTGCCGTTTAATATCAAAACGGGATATGCGGCGGATTTTTATTTCCA
>JAOTSI010000122.1 GCA_029865005.1 Desulfobulbaceae bacterium | reverse complement strand
CCTCAACACGTTGTTGAATTGCAGAATAGCTCTGTAGATGAAATTCGAGTTGGCTGTTTCAATATAGCCCATGGACGCGGCGAGCAATATGGCGGTTCCAACTGGGATGGCGGGGATAAAAATACTAAAATCAACAGATGTAAGCAGATTGGACGGTTATTGAGAGCTGAACAACTCGATATAGTGGTTTTAAATGAAGTTGATTTTTCAAGTGCATGGAGTGGTCATACCGATCAGGCTCGGATTATTGCCGAGGAAGCGGGTTATCCGTATATAGTGGAACAGCGGAATTTGGATATGGCGGTGCCGTTTTTTAGTATCCGGTTCGGTAATGCCATGTTGAGTAAATTTCCGATTTCTAATACTAGATTCATTGATTATCCTAACCTGTTGGAGTTAGTTGAGCCCTTTACCGGAGGGTTTAAAGAAGGGGTGGTGAGTACCATAGAACTACCGGGAGGGAAAAATGTCCAGGTTGCTGCTGTGCATTTATATGCCTTCGATGGAACTCTGCAGGGTCCAAGTGGCGCGATGCTGTTGGAGCATTATAAGCAGAGCGGGATTCCGCTGATTGCCATGGGAGATTTTAACACCGCACCAAGAGGGTATCCGCAATATTTAACCGATAAGCAGGGACGAAACGCTCTGGAAATGTTTCTTCATGATGGTCATTTTTCCACCTTGCCTCGTACATCTTCCCCGAGCTTACAGGATTTCACTTTTCCTGCCACGAACCCTGAAAGAGTACTTGATTGGATTGTTGTTTCCGATCCTTACCATATCCGGTCAAAAAAAGTTGTACCATCTGCTTTATCCGATCATCTTCCTGTAACCGCAACTATCAATATTGACTAACAGATGTGGCGGGGCTGGGCTCTCATTATTAAGAAAGGAAGAAAAGGTTTAGTATATAGCGAGATGGATGATTTTTAAGCCGCTATACATTTCCTGCTGGAGCAGTAGGAGGCCAGGGCCTGATCGCTAGGAAGTATGGGGTCAAGTCGTCGCATGCTTTATCGGTAAAGGTTAAACATAGACTCGACCCCTCGCTAGGTAAATTTTACTGGCCTATTTTAAAACGTAACAATCAGAATTTATTTTTTCCGCTTTTCCTGCTTGCTCAAATTCCCTTTAGGATATTTAGTAAGGAATTTAACTCATTTTCCCTTACATCTTTAAAAAGCAATAAGGTGAGAATACACATCATAAGAGAAAGAGGTAAGGTTACCAGCGGTGGAGATTGAGGTAGGAAGAAATGGGGCAATCCCATTGCGACACAAACAGTGATGCTGATCATTACTCTGGAGCCGATGTGTGGGCTACCTATAAATTTATATAGTTTAATGAAATAATAAATTGTTTGCATAATTTTAGAAAGTAAGGTGGCGATAGCCGCACCGGTACATCCGTAGAGAGGTATCATTATAATGTTACCAGAGATATTGGACCAAGCGGTGATCCAATAACCGGTGGTACGATCCTTTTCCTTTTCACAAGACATAAGGAAGGTGGCAAGAATATTTTCCATCAGGGTGAGAAAGAAAAGAGGGGCTAATATACGAAGAATTGATATAGATTGAGTGAATTCCGTTCCAAAAAATATAGTGATAATTTGCGGAGCGACCAGCCACAGTCCGAATGAGGCAGGAATGCTAATGAGGATAAGAATGTTTAAAGTGTCATGGTAAAACTTTGTAAAATCTTCTTTTGATTGAGTAAATAATCTGGAGGCAAGTGGAAAAATAGAAACTGATGCAAAATGGGTTATGATCATTAAAATAAAGATCATACGGTAGGCTACGTTATATATTCCCGCAGCAGCTGCTCCTAGGTAAAAGCCTAGCAAAATGATATCGATACGAGCTGAGAGTATGAAGAGTATGTTGGCGGTTGCGTAGGTTGAAGATAGACCGAGTACTTTAAGAAATATCGTCCGGGTAAGACGGAATTGCAATGGACCATGTTCTCTGATAACCAAGCGATGGGCAAAAAAAGTGAGCAATAAAGTAACAACTGGAAATGATATGGTGATTTGAATAAGGCTGCCGTCAAGATAATAAATAATAATTCCCGCCGCAGCAATGGTCATCCGCAACGAAAATTCTAGAATACCAGCCAAACGCATTTTTTCTGCTGCCACAAATACGGCACAGTAACCATCAAGTATCATGTAGATGATCTGATATGCCCCGATTAGAGTAATGATGATTTTGGTATCTGGTTTAAAGGCACATACAGAAAGTAATCCAAGGAGTAATAAAAATACAACCAAGGACAAAACAAGCCTAATAAGAAAAATATTGCCGTAATAATCTCCAAGTGGTCCCTTGTGTCGACTCATTTCTTTAATTGAGAAATGATAAAGACCATATTCTGAAAGGGCAGCAAAAAAACCAGTTACAGCCATGGCAAAAGAGTATTCGCCAATGCCTTCTTGACCAAATTCACGAGACAAAATAATAAAAAGTAAAAATGTAAAACCGTCGCCTAGAATTTTTCCAATAGTTAGAAAGCTGAAATTACGGAATATCTTTTCCGCCCTAGATGAATTTTGGGAGTGATTGTTTGGGGTAGCTGAACTCAAGAGATGTAATTCCTTTCGATAAAAAACAAGTTATGTAAACGCATACCAGTCTGATGTTATACTACTTCTCTTTACAACCCGGTGAGGGTTACGTTCTGAATAATTATGATTTAGTAATTTTGAAGAAATAAATTGGACAAAGATTGCGCAGGTTATTTTTTTCAAAGTTCCTTGGGGAAAGCTAAATATATGTTAAACCCCGAGTGAGTGTGATGGATTGGTAACGTAATGTAATTATAAATGGTTGCAAGTTTATAATGGAGGGAAAATGTACTTATTCAAACCAAGTAAACTCAACTCAATCTAACTCTGTTTGGTTGCCCAGAGGGAGATCCCCGTGGTAGCCATCTATGCTGGCAGTGGAAAGCGCATGAAGCTGAGGTGGCTGGGACCACTTACAATATTGTTTGTCAGATTTTTTTGTTACAACGATAATTGCCCTCAGCTTATAAACGAAAAAATTTGTTGTAAGTATACGCAGATTGAGATCTTCACCTGTAACTGGTCACAGGGTTTATAACTAACTGATTTAATAAAGAGCGAGATAGTAAGTGGTCATAGGTGCCTCAGATTTAAGCAGTTGCCGTTTAAAGAGATTGAGCTATGTTTTGCAATAAGCTCTGTCGACCTTTACCAGGTAGAAGATAAATATAATGTCCGGGAAGCCGCTGGACCAAAGTTAAGTTATCTTTATGCCAATTGTGTCTTTGAGTGGTTACCTCTGGTCCAAGAAAGCTGGTGGTAAAGCCACACTCTCCTACCGTATTTAAAGCAGCGACAGAATATTTGTACCACGGAAAACAAAAGTGACGCACTTTTTTGCCTGGTAAACGGTTTTCCATGATCTCTTGCCCGGTTAAAAGATCCTTGGCGATTTCTTCCTGATATTTGGTGCCACATATAATTTCACCTTTACGGTCACCACCCGTGGATATGTATTCCTGATTCAATGTTTTTCGCCAATCCTTTTGCTGAAAATATGTTTCTCCACCGTTATCAACAACAAAATTTTGTAGATGATTTACCGCATCCTGTTGGGGGAGGTAGCGCTGATCAGTAGCAAATTTAGGAGAAAGTGAATGAATTGGTATTCCAAGATGTGGAGATAATGATCTTGGCTCTTTGGGCCAAATATTGGTTAAGGAAATAGTATCATCATAACTTACTACTGTAGCTTTTTCTTGTTTACCAAAATAGGGCGATCTAAAATTTGGATGGAAAAATGAGTTTATCAACGGGGAGGAAAAAACCAAATCGTGGTACATCCCGTGGAGTTGGAAATCTATCACGCCAGAGTTGTGCATGGTAATTATTTGGTTCCAGTCACATAAACTATTGGTGTTCTCAAGTTGCTCAAGTGAAGGCTCAGGAACTAGTCCAGGACATATAAAGCAGACGGCCTGTTGATTATATTTTCTTAATAATGGATATGCCTGACGCCATAGGGAGATATCGCCGTCATCAAAGGTTAATACTATATTTTTCTCGTAATAACCCAGGGGGGTAGATAAACCATCAAAATGCAGGTCTGAGCAGGTTGAGGTATGATAACCATTTTCAGTAAGATAGCGCAGACAATGTTCAAAAGACTGATCCACTTGATGGAAAATAAATACCGGCACATGGTTTATTTTTTTTGAGCCGTAAACAAATGGTGGACATTTGTGAAACAAAACTGCCTTTAGCCAAGGAAGGTTTTTGCGCAATGCAGCTTTAACTTTTACTATTGGGCTCATTTCTTATCAGGTTACGTAAGTTACAAATACAGCATAATGGCAATTTAGACACAGATGTCTCAGTGTAATATGCCGTTTTCGCTGCTCGCTAAGCCCATCAATGAGGGGTACCGGTAACCGCTTAAAGATGGGGTGGTTGTGGGGGCAGTTGTCATTGTTACTCTTAAGAGGATTGAGCTACAATATGAGTGTTTTGGTTCAAACTTAGGTTATAGCTTTCTTCTATAAGGTGAACAGTGTTGAAGATGTCGTACTGTACCGAATCTTCTTTGGCGTGTTTAGACATTTTTTTCAATAATCTATCATCGCGGAGAAGGAGTAGAAGTTTTTCAGCCATGGCCTCTGGGTTTTCCGGAGGAACCAAGAAGCCGGTTATTCCTTCTACAATTACTTCCCCTAAACCACCAACATTAGTGGATACAGTAGCGCAACCAGCCGCCATAGCCTCGAACAGAGTCATGGGAATGCCCTCTGAAATTGATGAAATTGCCTTGATATCAGCTTCAAAGAGTAGAGAAGGCACATCATTACAATATCCCATAAATATAACATTAGATTCAATTTTAAGCTCGCGGCACTGTTGCTGTAAGTTATCCATCAATTCGCCATCACCTACTATGACAAAGCTAACGTCCTGATGGGCATCTAATACCAATGTGGCGGCATTTAGAAAGTTACGATGTCCTTTTATGGGATCTAGCCTGCCAACGATTGCTACCATTTTATGATGAGATGGTATGTTTAGTTGCGAGCGGTATGTTTGAGGTTTGGATCCTTTTTGTAATTTATCAAACATTTCAAAAGGAACGCCATTTTTGATTACCTGGATTCGGTCTTTCGGAATGTGACGTCGGTTCATCATGAATTCTTTTACTGAACTAGAGACTGCAATGGCTTGATAATTTAGGCGGCTTAAAATGGCGTCCATCAATTCTTGATAGTATGGAATATTCACATCTGACATATGCTCATGGACGATGACCGGGGTCGAGGTTAGTAACCCTGCCACACGACCAAAGGTTGCGGCTCCATAGCCATGAAGATGAAGTAGGTCGATTTTTTGTTCATTAATAATTTTGATTAAATCAAGGAGGGTTAACGGGTCAAACTTTGACCTGTTTAAGCAGCGAACATCAATATTGAGATCTTTTAAATAATCAGCTGCCGCGTCCCAATATCTTAGACTGCAAATATTTACTCGGTAGAGGTGAGGGGCAAAACGTGGAAGCCACCATGACAAAAGACGAGTAACGCCATGAATTGTAGCATTACCTACTGATAATTTATCGGAGACATGCATTATGTTGATCATGACTAAGCCCTCTTCCCGATATCGCCGAATCGTTTCACTGCAGATAGAAAAGGGCGACCATATCAGGTGTAATAGTGTTTATTAAAGATATTAATAAGTTCTTTTTATGTTATAATTTAAGGGTAATACTTGTATCAGTAGGAGTGGTAAATGATTTCCTGCTTCAGGGTAACCACTTGCTATATGAAAACTCTATATCTAATAACAAATAATGACAATACAAAAGAAACATTTCAGTGAAACTGATAATTATTACTGCACTTTTGTTGCTCAAACTGGAATAACTGTTGTAATATGTAACCACCTGTTTCGGTTTGAGACAGGTGCTAAGAAGTGTAGGGTGAACTGCCCTGGAGCAACATCCAGGAACTGAGTGATTGGTATGTGGATATATACCTTGGGGGAAAATATTTAGGATATGTAAAAGTAAATATAGACGATTCAGAGATAATTATCTATTACAATAGATAAGGAAATATATAAACCTAAGTGACAAATATTTAATAATATTTTACAGGTCATGTTGTGTTTACCTTAATTGTTATAATCAACAAGCTTATAAAGCAGGAAAACAACCATTAGAAGTGGCACATTGGCACATTGGCACATTGGCATATTTGTGAATAATTTAAGGGCACGGTAATATATCAAATATCCCAAAGTAAGAGTAAGTATTCGTTACCCAAAAACGTAAACATTAGTATAATTACAAAAGGTTGTAGGTCTCTTAGTTTCAAGCGGTCATCTCTGTCAGCATAGATGGGCTATAGTGAGCAGCCGTCAGGCTAAGAACTGAAAGCGAGAAAATATTATATTAGATTAAATTGATACCGGTGGCGGCCACAAGGAGTGCCATTGTGGTGCAACACCGATGAGGTACGACAATATGTTTAGAGTTGGTGCGTTAATCTTTAAATTATATATACCCGAATGCTTGGGCGTGCGTAGGGGCGATCCTTGTGATTGCCCTTCTGCTATTATATAATACAATTTCGTATGGTAACTTGTTGCTATTCTAAGCCTGATGACTATGGTCTCTACCCGCATGGATAGGCTATAGTGACCAGCGGCAATTGCTTAATTCTGAGTTATTTGTGCGTAGCTGGTCACCGGGGAAGAAGAAAAAAGCCACTGTATCGGCTTGGTAACCATTTGTTGGTGCTGCGGACGTATACAAGTAGGCCGGTGAGCTGTAGCTAATCCTTTGTGAATCCGGTTTAGTCGCGCGCAGACGTGGTGCTGGTGAATGTTTACGTCCAGTGATGGAACTTACTGGAATAACGGTAAAGAGATTAGACTTGGTGGGTTAATCATTTATACGTATATTTTCTAATGCTGCGGGCGCGCGTAGAGGCGATCCTTGTGATCGCCCTTTATTATTCACAGTACATGATTTGATAATGTATGTTAATTGGGTGTGGTACTTTATCCTGTCGGTTATGCCGTGGCTCTATTTTTTTAAGTCGGTTAATGTGTCCTGGCCCAAACCGATTCGCTTAATGCTATCTGTGTTTTTTTATATGTTTCATAACAGATTTGCAGTGCTTTCCAAATTGCTTATCTTTTGTCCTTTTTTCCAAATATGACATTTCATTATAGTCAGATTCTTTGTTCATCTTGATATAATTTTGATAACGATCAGGTGACACTAAACCATTTTCGACAGCAGATAAAACAGCACAACCTTTTTCTTTAACATGTGTACAATCGTTAAATTGACAATTTTCTGCTAATTGAATTATTTCAGAAAATGTTTCCTCAATCCCTGTTGATACCGAGAAACTACCAAGCTCTCGCATGCCAGGTGTGTCTACAATGAGTGCCCCCCAATCCAACTTGCTTAACTGCCTATGTGTTGTAGCATGTCTACCTTTGCTCTCCTTTTTACTGACTATCTTGGTTTTATATCTTTCCTCACCGAGAAGGTTATTTAATAACGTTGTCTTGCCAACACCAGATGAGCCCAACAAACAATATGTCAGACTTGGCTGCATAATTCCTTTTACTCTGTCCAAACCAGATTCATTTTCGTTGCTAAATGGTAATACTTGTATCCTTGGCATAATTTTTTGAATTTTATCAATTTTGTTTGCAATATCTTCGTTGTTAAGTAAATCGCTTTTGCTTAACAGTACAATTGGTTGGATGTTGCTCTCGTTGGCCATGACAAGATATCGCTCAAGACGCCGGAGGTTAAAATTATCATTGAGCGATTGAACTATAAATGCAACATCTATATTGGCGGCAATCAACTGGAAATCGACCTTTTTTCCTGGTGTTTTTCTTTTTAACAAAGTCTTGCGAGATAAAATCTCGTGAATTATAGCGAAGGTATTCTCATCATAAAAATTGGCAAGTACCCAATCACCTACTGTGGGATAATCAATAGGAGATGAAGCACTGAATAATATTTTGCCCACCAATTCAGCTAAAACGTCAACCTCTCCATTGCTTATGGTATAGCTGTCTTTGTGAACAGCTACTACTCGGGCAATTTCGAAATCTTCAAGGCGTTCAGGGGTAATTTTTTCTACAAAGTATTTATCAAGGCCAAGGTTTTCTAATTTATCTGATATATTATTCATATGTAGTTGGGGTACCTTAGGGTGCATTGAGGGGCAGGAAGGGTTATGCCTGTTGGTGACAGGTATCTTTCGCATCTGCCCGTTAACTTTTTGATGGTCCCTAGAAACCTATTTTTTGGTTCAAAAAGAGGTTGTTAAGGCCATTTTGAGCTACTGATTCAGCGTGTTTGTATGCAAAAACAAGAAGATCGCTTGGTTCGACCCGAAGTCATATCAGGGCCATTCATATATTTATGTGGATTTTATTTCACCCATAATCGGTCTGGGCCTAACACATACCCTGTGAAGAATAAGGCAATAATTGCTAAAAGTACAATCCATGCTATTAATTGTAACAAGCTGTAACCTTTATTCTTTTTCACAATTATTCAGCCTCGATCAATCAATTATTAGCCTGTAAACAATTCTCAGGCTTGTCGTTTTTCAGGAAGATTTACAAAAAGAATGAGGTGGATTTTCAAAAAATCACTAAGATGAACTTGCTTGCCTCATAGAGTAAATTTAACATCCTGAGAATTGTTTATAGGCAAAATCAATTATTGATTTTCTCTAGCATAATCGAGGTGCTGATCGGTGTCGGGTGCCGTGCAGGCAAGCGTAGTTTGCATGTGCAGTAGTCGGTGTCCGGTCAAGTACCTTGTTCTGGCGCGTAGCGATGGAACAAGGTACTTGACGAAGTCAGCACCCGATTCTCGAACCAATTGTTATCTTATAATATTTATATATCTATTGGCGTGGTTTCTTGATAATTTTTTTGAAAAAGTCGAATATGTTTTCTTCCTTGTAATCACGGAACTCACCAGCGTCAAAGAAGACACCGTAACAAACACCACAAGCTTCATACCAGATGTGCGGCTGGTCATTGTCTACCATTTTGCTCATTAAGGTCTTACATTTGGGGCAATTGACTTTGTCAATTTTATTGTATTCCTTTCCAACTTTTTGGTCACCAATATCTATGCTTTCAGCTCCTTTAATATCTTTAAGCTGTTCAGCTTCTAGCATGTCAAACCAGATACCTTGGCAATTTGTACAGCGATCAACCTCAACTGAATTGTATTCGACTGCTTCCATGACTGCATCACACTTTGGACAATTCATTTATTACTCCTATGAAAAAATTAACTGTTATCGTATGATTTTATTTATAAGATAACATTGAGTTAACCGGCTACCGGAAGGACTGTTCAAAAGCTAGCGACCCGGAGACGTTTCAAAAAGGCCGCCTAGGTTGGACGGTCCGGTTTAGTGACTGGTTAGGCTGATTTATTCTGTGCTTTCAGTGTATTATTGCGTAGTTTTTACCAAGTAAATAATAGTACAATTCCCTCAAGTAGAGTACACACCCCCGAGACTATATATGTGATACCAACAAAACCATAGTTGCCGTTTTTTTGTTTCTGAATTTTGTAATATTCCACTAAGGATGACCATGGTAAGCCCCTTAATGTATTATTCTTCTTTATTTTTCCTTCGTCCTCCAAGTATGAGACGATAGACCAACCAGAAAGGAAAGCTGTTGAAAGTGAGATTGCTGTTATTATAAAAAATATAGTATTAAATGAGATCATAATTTAACTTATCTAGCGAAAACTAATTTTGCATTATTCGTATAGAGCCTAACTTTAGGTTAAGGGGCTGGCCCTGGAACTGGCTGACAGTTAGATGATAACTCGTAACTTCAGTTAAAACAGTACGGTGCACGCGCCTGCCAATCCCTTTTGAACCAAAGGAAGCCATTTCCTTTATTTTTTTGAACGGCTACGGGCTCGTTTATAAACCTCGTTTTTGTTTCTTTTCCCAACAGCAATAACCAGTACGCAAACTTCTTGGTCAATTACCTCATACACTAACCGGTATCCGTTTGCCCTTAATTTAATTTTGTAGTGGTTCTCAAAGCCTGAAAGCTGACTTGCCGGATTATGTGGTTCGTTTAGACGCTCTTTTAATTTTTTTTTTAATTTTGATTGAATTGAGTCATCAATTTTCTTCCACTCTCTTAGGGCAGTTGGAATAAATTTGAGTTTAAATTTATAACTCATCGATATCCACTTCGACGGCAGAAATTTTTTCGTTTTGTCTTTCTTTTACAATCAAGCCCAGTTGGTAGTCCTCAAGCCTCTCCATAAGTTCTTCGTAAGTCTCAGCAGGGACAAGATATGCCGTTGGTCTATTGTGGTTAAGAATGGCAATTGGTTCTCCCTCTGCCTGTTCGATAAGGGCACTCGGATTTTTCTTGAGTTCGGAAATGCTTGCTGAGCAATTAGCTAATACAGTCTTCATGTTTTGTACCATAATTTTGGATTCAAATGAGTACTTAATTATGGTTATATTTTAGGTCCTAATATTGGTTTTTGCAAGTGACTTTTAACTAATTAGAGATCTTGCAGCGCTGAGAGTGCAAC
>JAOTSI010000419.1 GCA_029865005.1 Desulfobulbaceae bacterium | reverse complement strand
TTACCATTTAATGCATTTACCAGACCTTGCAGTGAAAAATCATAATCTCCCCCGGTGATAACAAAATCCACCACACTACTGCGCATGGTTTCCTCGGGTAAGGCCGTAACATGATCCCCCATAAGCACTGTTTTACACTGAGGGGCCCGTTGCTTCACATCTGCTACAATAGCCCAGTGAAGCTTAATAACAGGAGTTTTTGATTCAAACACGATAAGATCAGGCTGCTCACTCTCCACAGTTGCAAGAAAATTATCATAGGAGAGGTTTTCGGCAATGCCGTCATACCATATAACATCATGACCATCGCGTTCCAGTAGGGTTGCAGCCGAGGCAGGCACCAGAGGATAGATATACGAACCAATGCTCATCCATTGAAACTGCCGGTTCTGGGTGAGCATTGGACTTCCCTTCCCTTTTAGGGCCGGGTAACTAATCATAATTTTCATTTTTAAGCCTGTTGATTTATGAAAATATTGGTTTGAGACATGCTAAATAACAACTACCATCAAATTAATATTTCAAAATTACATCTTCCACATAACGCAAAGATTGAGCCAACTAGCCATAATCCAAAGGACTCAGAACGAAACACCTTTACCTACCGATCCATTCAAAACCCTGTACCTTTAAGCACGGCAGGGATTGTTTTTAACAATATTTTAAAATCCAGGGAAATGGACCAATTGTCTATATACTGCATATCGAGTTCCATCCATTTTTCAAACGCAATGGAATTGCGACCCTCAACCTGCCAAATGCAGGTAATACCAGGACGTACACTGAACCGACGCCGATACCAATCCACGTCAAAACCTTCATAATCACGTACCGGCAAGGGTCGCGGCCCCACTAGACTCATATCACCTTTAAGAACATTGAATAACTGGGGTAACTCATCCAAACTGGTTTTACGAAGCAGCTTTCCAATCCTGGTAACACGGGGATCATGTTTGATTTTAAAAACCGGACCAGATACCTCATTAAATTGCTCCAACTCTTTAAGCCTGGCTTCAGCATCCGGGACCATAGTACGAAATTTTATGAGACGAAATTTACGCTTATTTCTCCCTACCCGTTGCTGCTGAAAAAAAACAGGCCCGATAGAATCAATTTTTATAGCGAGAGCAATAGCTATAATAACAGGGAAAAATATCAAAATAGACGCAGAAGAAAATACGATATCAAATAATCGTTTAAAAGCCATAGGAGCTCCAATCATCGGTCCACTATAAAGTGTGATAACGGCACTCTCGTTAAACTGCTCCTTACGGATTCGATTCAATCTATGACCAAACATATCTGAAATAAATCGTATCAAAATACCCTGCTCTTCACAGGCCAAAATAATTTTAGAATACTGGGAAAAACGAGAAGTAGCGGCTAGACAAATAACGACCTCGTCTATCACGTTTTCACGCAGAAAAGAGGCAAAGTCATCAAAGGGGATTAAAGGAAGCCCCTTAAAAGCCCATGGCGAATTTTTTTCATCCCATTTTTCATCCACAAACCCGAACAAATCATAACCCAACCACTGTTTCTGCACTGTTTTATCAGCAAAACTCAAAGCTGTTCTATCTGTACCCACAATAAGTAAGTGACGAAGATTACGGCCCTTTATCCTGAGCTGGTGCAGTGTTAGTCGCAATAACAAACGACTTGAAACCATCAACAGACTACATAATATAAAATATACAGTAACAAAACGGAAAGTTACGATCTGCAGCTCAAAAAGATGAGCCACCACAAAAATTAGAATGGTACAACCCCAAACCGCTTTTAAGACATCAGAGATCTCGCTCCAACGGGGGGATAAACGCCTTGAATCATAGAGTCCAGTAAAACAAAGTACAACATGCCAAGAACCGATAATAATAAAGAACAAAATGATATTTTGAACCGTTACCCTAATGGCAAGAAAATCCTCAAAAGAGACCTTGTAAACCTGACTTTTATGGGAAACATAAGAAGCAATGAGAAAAGAAAAAGCCAATAACGCCAAATCAAATAATTTAAACAACTTTAAGAGTAAATTACGGCGCAAAGAGACATCGGAAATATACATCGTGGCGAGTCACCATATTATGATTCACAGGCTAATGGGGATCGGCACCCTCTCAATATGCCGCTCCTAAACCGCCTTAAGGAGAATAGTAGCGCACCTCTTCTCCATAAAAAATAGACTCGTAGAAGCTAAAAGCTTCGGATAAGCAAGATTGGATAATCTTGTTATCCTTTTAGCCATCTTCTTTGTCAAGGTAACAGATACATTATAAAACTGAACAGTCTGTTGCCTTATCAAAAAAAATAACTAAGAAGACAACACAATTTTGGCATATCTATTATTTTCTGCCGACTTAAAGTCGGTTATATATAAAATTCGGTAAATGATAACGACGTTTGTTTAAAACAATACCCAACAACTTACCTTCATTCTTTATAATTCTGGCTTTAACGTTTTCCACCACCGGCCATCTTGTCTTCTCCGCCTCCAAAACCAATACAACACCGCTCACTACTGGAGCCGAACTGAGACTAATAGCAAAGTTAGTTGATGCAGGCGGTGAATCAATTATTACATAGTCAAAATTTTTACTTACTCGCTTAAATAAATGCTCCGCACCATCAGTAATGAGTAATTGGGGGTGTGCCCTAGCACTATGCAATAATTTACTGTAAAATAGTGATGAATTTCCCACCTGATAGAGTGCTTTATCCACCGGATCTTTAGACATCATAAGATCTTCCAAATAGATGGCAGGCTCGATACCAAGTTGAGAATGCTGGGTGTTTTCCGACATCCCAGCGTCAAGCAACAAGGTAGTCTTTTTAAATTCCCGCGCCATTAATACAGCAAACTCACGAGCAATTGTGGACACGCCTTCCTTATCTTGACAACCTAAAAATTGTATAATTTTTCTTGGTTGGGTCACCAAGATACCTTCTAAAGATTGATAAAGACTTACCAGCTCATTTTCCAGCTTTAGATCCAGTGTTTCTATATTCGTTATCTCGGACACGGCGGTCGACTGCCGGTTCTTTTTTGTGTTCCTCAAAAAGTAGGACCCCGCGTTAAATTATTGGTGTTAGACAATTAAATCGCACTACAATTACCTGATGTTAGGGCCGCTTAATAAATATATATCCTGCGCAGATAAGCGCAAACTCATGTTTTGGCACATTTATTATTTTTCGCAGGCCTTATAAATTATAATACCAACCTACACTATACGGTATGATATTACGCAGATACTCCCGTACCCACTGATTGACATAGGAAATAGGAGTTCTGGGTACATATACGATATCATAGGGCTTTAGCAAAATATCCTGAGAGATATCACCCTTAAGAACCTTAGTAAGATCAACCTGAATAATGAGTGGTTTTTTAACGTTTCTCCGGATCACCAAAACTTCACTCTCTCTGGCAGTAC
>JAOTSI010000418.1 GCA_029865005.1 Desulfobulbaceae bacterium | reverse complement strand
ATATTTGTTTTCATCTCTTTGTGTTTCACTGTTGTTGTTTATCTCAAATGCTCTTTTGTTATCTGGGAATGGGGTAATACTTTACTCTGTTTAATTGTAAGTTGTAACTGGCACCTCATCTTTATTCGGTTTCTCCTGCCTGTATAGAAGGGCTATAACGAGCAGCAACAACAGTATAAACCTGAGGAACTTGTGACCACTCATAAATGAGCATCGTATTAAATCAGTTAGTTACGAATCCTGTAACCAATTACAAAAAATGACCTTTGGCTATCGATAAAAGGGATTATTTGTTTCTGTGAAAGGAGAATGTATTTGTTGGTTGCTTTCAAGGAAGGATCAAATACGTAGATAATGTAGAATAGGATAACCGGGGGGGGGTAACTGTCAGCGTCCCGAATTGAACGATTCACGTTGATATTGTGTTTGAAAGCTATCCAACCAAGCAAAATTAAATCGTTTCAAAATTGTTTATCGCTGGAAGGTATAGTCGGTTATTGGATGTGGATTAAATTATATAATTAAAAATGTATAGAAAATCAATTTGATTTCAGGTTGTAGTGGTGTGGTAGTAATGTGATGGTAATATCTTGCTATTCACCTAACTCCATGCAGCGGGTGAGGCCAACCATTTGGAAGATTTTTTCAAAGTGGTCTGAGAGGCCGGTGACTTTAATTTTTTGATTGGCTTTTTTGGCTGAGGTGGCGATGTCTATAAGGTAGGCGATACCGCCGGAGTTGATGTAGCATTTTTCATCAAAGTTTAGTTCTAGGTGGAGCTGCTTGTTGGTGCTGTATTTGGTATAGGTCTCGAGTAGCTTTTTTCCGGTGGCCCCGGTTAAGTCACCTCGGATGGTGATCCGGGCAGTGTTTTTAGTGTTATCAATGGTAACACGGATGCGGATGTCTTTAGCCATGGGGTTTTCCGGGGTAAGATGTTTTATCGGAGCTGATTACAGTAATTATATCAAGTTGTATCGTTAAGTTATAATGTTGTTGTTAGTTCAAGTTTTATGTTCTAAGTGGATCACCATCCTAATTTCTGAGCCGCCGTCGGGCATAATATCAAAGCTCACTTCGTTGACCAGTTTGCGGATCATGAAGATCCCCCAACCTCGTCGATGGGGAATTGAACGACGGCGTGTCGAGTTTTTCAATCCCTTGAATTCAAAACCTTTACCGCTGTCGCGGACAACCATTCTAAGAGATGAGTCCTCAGCGGCTAAGTATACAGTAATGCATTCTTGATTGATGGAATGGTTACCGTGCTCAATAGCGTTTATACAGGCTTCGGCCAAGGCTGTTTTTAGGTCCTCTATCCTATCCTCTGAAAAGCCCATATTTTTGGCAATTATCCTCGCTTTTTGCATGGCCACTTTTTCTGCTCCAAGTATGCTGGGTAAATGTATCTCAATGGTTTTCAATGTATTTGTTCCGGGTATTTGTCCGCTTGGATGATTATCACCGTAATGTCATCATGGACTGGTTGTCGACCAATGAACTTCCCTACATCATAAATAATTTTTTCTAGTAAACCACTGGTATCCAGGTTGGAGTGTTTTTCGATCAGATTCATGAATCGTTTAAAACCGTACATTTCATTGGCACCATTCATAGCCTCTATTATTCCGTCGGTGTAAAAGATGAGGGCATGGCCAGGTGATAGTGTAAAGGTCGTATCGCCATATTGCACATCTTCTATGATACCAAGGGGGAAGTTGCCTTGGTCTAAATCCAGTAGACTGCATTGTTGATTGTCCGCTGCTAACCATAGGGGAGGAGGTTGGCCGCCGTTGCTGAATTTGATTACTTTATGTTGGCAATCGATAATTGCGTAAAGAAAGGCTACGAACATTCCCTTGGTGCGTAATATGTCATTTTTAATTCTATTATTGGCCATGATTAATGTCTCTCCCGGATCTAATTGTTGCTCGCATAACATTTTAAAAACGGTTTGTGAGGCTGAAGCAATCAATGCACCGGAGAGATTCTTGCCGGTGACGTCTCCCATGACAATGCCTTGTTTTCCAGATCCCGCATCATGGAAATCGAAAAAATCACCTCCCACCTCACCGGCCGGAATGCAATCTGCCGCGATTTGAAATCCTGGTGTTTTCGGACAACCTGTCGGCAGCATCCCACGCTGGATGGAGCGGGCCTGATAAAGATCATTTTTATATGTTTCGTTTGCTTTGCTTTGTTTAAATAATCGCAAATACTCTAAGCCAGCAGAGCAGAGTAGTGCTATGGGAGGCAGTACAACCACAGGGGTTATTAGTGGCAACCATATGTTTAGTGACTGAAAGAGGTAGACGCAGAAAAATAGATATATGGCGCAGAGCTGAAAGATGATCGGTATTCCTAACCGAATGGAAGTTAAACGAGCCGTCATGCCAAGAAGAGTGCCCCAAAACAGAAGGAGTAATATGTGATTGCGGGTGGATAAGGGTATTAAAGAGTTGTTTTCCAAAAGGTTGGCGAAGATGGTAGCTGCGATTTCCACTCCACTAGTATCAGTGGTGTGGGGAGCGGAAAAGGCGGTGTGAAATCCGTCCCTTCGTTCAATTGCCAAGTCATTGGAGGCCCCTATGAATATGGCCTTGTCGCGTAAATTCAGTGGTGGGTTATTAATGTCCTTTTGTCCCGGTGGTAAGACTAGCTTGCAGTATGGTATGGTGGTAATTGCGCCTGGTGGGCCATAAAAATTAATGAACTGTTCGTTATTTTGAGCGTGGTAGATATTAAATAAGGAATGGCGGATATGGTCGCGACGAGAATCCGAGTCTTTGTTTATTAATGTATTGGTGATAAGGCCTGTATGATAATCTGGACATTGATGGACGAGCTCGTGGAAATTTGCCATTGTTCGTTCCATGGAAGTAGAAGGGAATCCTTCTTTGGAGCTAAATACGTTTTTCATTAATAGATTATCTGGAGCCATGTTGTGGGCAAACTGGATAAAATCATCTCTGTTTGGCATGGAATAGAGCTGAAAAGCTACCAGAGGCATGGAAGGTGCACCACCTGCAATATCGATAAACATGGGATAGTGGCGTACTTGGTAAGAAGAGCCTGGTAAGATAAAGGGCGCAGTGGCGGCAGCGCAGTTTGTAAGCATGCTTATGGGTTTATGGGTAGTAACTAATTGATGTTGAAAGGGAGGCTGAGGTTCATTGTCATTAATTAGCGTTTCCAGGGAAGCTGTTTTGATGAAATCGCAAAGTACCACGTTTTTGGCATTTTCCAGAGATTTGGCAAAGGCTTTATCTTCTTCAACCGGGCCAGACTCCATAAAATGAAAATCAAAAGCTATAACCCCGGCCCCCATGGCATTAAGCTTATCCACCAAGCGAGCGTGCATGGAGCGGGGCCAACGATCGGGGTTGTCCGACATCTTAAGCTTGTTGCACGACTTTTTATCCACTGCCACCACCAC
>JAOTSI010000121.1 GCA_029865005.1 Desulfobulbaceae bacterium | reverse complement strand
TTGCTTCCTCAACCTCACATATACCACGCCGCTGTAGAATGATCGCCGCAGCACTGGGAATATTGAGCTCCCTAGCCATTTTCTGGATAGACATATCATCAATACAGTGCGCCTCTGGACGATAAGACCACTCGCCATCCCCTTTAGCAGCAACCAAAACCATTCCTCCAAATTTTATTCTAGTAAATTATAGGTTTACCCTGTGAGCTCCCAAGTAAACCCTTAGTTTACTTGGGAGCTTTGGAAATTTGTCCACATAAAACAACTTTCGCTATTCATTTACTTTTCGATACCTGATCACTTGTTTTGCAACTAGCCGACTTAATACCCGCAAAACACTAAGTGATCACTTACACTTTTCGATTTTTCAACCAGCGATCGATGTGGGATATTACTCCATCCTGATCTTGTGGATCGTATCCATGAAGATCTACATCACGTCGAAACCAAGTAAGTTGTCGTTTAGCATAACGTCTCGTATCCCTTACCAAGTGGGTCATCATAGTCGGACGATCCCACACACCGTCAATATAGTTGTTCACATGACGATACCCAATAGCTCCCATGGAGGGTAAATCAGGTAAGTATCCCATGCTTCTCAACCGTTCAACCTCTTCAACCAATCCCATTTCCATCATCAAACCACTGCGTTTTTCAATTCTCTGATATAATTGTTCCCTATCACGCTGAAGAACAAATTGGACGATATTTTTAAACTGAACCGGCGATATTGCTTCTTGTTGCCGCCGCAAATGGACAGACCAGGGAATACCGGTTAACAAATATATTTCCAACCCTCGGAGAAGACGCTGGGTATCCTGGAGATGTATTCTTTGTCCACTTTCTGGATCGACCGTGCATAACTGTTCATGAAGTACTTCCCTACCCTCTTGCCGTAACCGATGCTGCAATTCTTCACGCACCTTAATATCGGCTGGCAAAACATCAAAAATTCCTTTCAAGAGCGACCTGAGATAAAGACCAGTACCACCCGTTAGCAAGGGGATATTTCCCCTTTCATGAATTTCCTTTACAGCTCTCAAAGCATCGGTCGCAAACCTTGAAGCATCATAAGGTTCATCAGGATTTACCAGATTAAGCAAATGATGCGGAGCACGCTTTTGCTCTTCCAGAGACGGTTTAGCTGTACCGATATCCATGTACCGATACACCTGCATGGAATCGACACTAACTATCTCACAGTTAAATCTCTCAGCTATTCCAAAAGAGAGCTCCGTCTTCCCAATGGCAGTGGGACCAACCAATACCAATACCGGTGATTTAATTATCAAGACCTCAGTTTCATCCATGAAATCATTCAAAAGAAAAATATAGTTTTATTTTAGCCAGTAAGGACGGACCAATTCCTTGCACCTTAAGAAGTTTATGCGGATCAAGAATTTTAGAATGGAGCGAACGAAAGTCCACAATTCTTTCAGACAAAACGGGTCCTATACCAGGAACCAATGCAATGGTTTGTGCATCGGCTCGATTAATGGGAATGGGCAAACCTAACAGCAGCAAAAGAGATGGATCTGCTCCGTTTTCAATATTATTAACCCCATCTGGCCCCACGGAAGCAGCACCTCTCTCCCTCAACAGCGCCCATACCGAATCACCATTTTTCCTACCAACCTTATTACCGTACCAAGCAACAAAATCCTCTTGCTGCCAACAACCAGGAACTACATGAAGATTCCCCTGCCCTCCATTTTTCCCAGCCACAAGCCAGAGAAACATATCCTCCTTAACAGGTTGGTCGGCAGTTTCAAAAATCTGAACAAAATGAGGAACCATAATCAAGCCACCTAAAATAAGAAGGACAAGCAACCGCTTGTCCTTCTTATTTTCAACTGATGTCTGATTCACCACCGAGAACCTTACTCGCTATTTTCATGACCATCCTTCATCAACTTATAGCTAACGGAATCCACCAAAGCCTGCCAACTAGCTTCAATGATATTAGTTGATACTCCGACCGTACCCCAACTACTGTCTCGGTCCTTGGATTCAATCAAAACCCGAACCTTAGCACCGGTCCCATGCTCACCGGAGAGTACCCGAACTTTAAAATCGATAAGTTCCATCTCTGCAATATTGGGATAAAACCTAATTAAAGCTTTTCGTAACGCTTTGTCCAAGGCATTGACCGGTCCATCTCCCATGGAGGCAGTGTGTACTTCCTCGCCTCCCTTGTACAAGCGAATAGTGGCCTCAGTCAAAGGTGGTTTATCCATTCGATATTTATGATTCATCACCCGAAACGTTTCAAGGGTGAAAAACTCTTTATCCATCCCCATAGCCCGCCGCATTAACAGCTCAAAGCTCGCCTCTGCACCTTCATATTGATAACCAATATTTTCCAACTCTTTCAATTCATCGATAATGGTCGCTACTCGAGGATCATCGCCTTTTAGGTCCAAACCATACTTCTCAGCCTTATGAATAACGTTGGAACGACCCGCCTGGTCAGAGATGAGAATTCGTCTAACATTACCAACGCTCTCAGGAGAAATATGCTCATAGGTCAATGGATTGCGCTGTACGGCGCTCACATGAATTCCACCCTTATGGGCAAAAGCAGATTCCCCCACATAAGGTTGATAACGGTTATGGGGAATATTTGCCAGCTCATTGACTAACCGAGATGTTTCATACAACTGTTCAATATTCTTACCCGATTCGCATTCGCAATCCATTTTGAGTACCAGGGAAGGAAGAATAGAAACCAAATTACCGTTTCCACATCGTTCACCAAAACCATTCATGGTCCCCTGTACCTGTGTAACCCCCATGGATACAGCTATCAATGCGTTGCCAACTGCGGTATCTGAATCATTATGAGGGTGAATACCCAATTTAACGGAGCTACCTTTTTCCTTAACATACTCTTGGACCCGTTGAACAATGGGAGGTATCTCATGGGGCAAGGTCCCACCATTGGTATCACAAAGGACCAGGGTTTCAGCACCGCCGTCCATAGCACGGCCCAAGGTGGCCAATGCGTACTCGGAATTTTTTTTAAAACCGTCAAAAAAATGCTCGGCATCATAAAGTAGATGCTTTACGTGCTGACGTAAATAAGCCAAAGAATCATAAATAATCAGAAGATTATCCTCCAGCTCAATACGTAAAGCATCGTGAACATGTATATCCCAACTTTTACCGAAAATAGTAATAGCCGGTGTTTTGGCCGCCAACAGTGCCTGAAGATTTGCATCTTTCTCCGGTGGACTTTTAAAATGACGGGTGGAGCCAAAGGCTGTAAGATTAGCGTGGTTCAACTTAACATCACGCATTTTATCAAAATATTCCACAGCTAGCGGATTAGATCCAGGCCAACCGCCCTCAATAAAATCTATGCCAAAGGAATCAAGTTTTTTGGTAATACGGATCTTGTCAGCAACCGATAAATTAAAATTTTCGGCCTGAGTACCATCACGCAACGTGGTATCGTATATTTCTACTTGTGCCATAACATCTTCTCTGGTGAGGAGTAATTTAATAAAATTTAGGAGAGAAACTCTATTTTTTCATGAACTAACGCAACAGGAGAGACTGATCGCTTATTTCGGATAATCCAAAAATAATAATGAAACCATACAACAACGGTGGATTTGCGTCCATCGGCAAATCCACACGGAAATGTTACCTATTACTGTTTTTTTAAAGTTTACTCTTCGTTAGAAGGAACCGGTTCTTTTTCCTCAATGGGCAAATTTGCTTTATCCAAAGCAAAAGCTTCATGCAAGGCACGAACAGCCAGCTCGGTATATTTCTCCTCAACAATACAAGATACCTTAATCTCGGAGGTAGAGATCATTAAGATATTTATCCCCTCTTTGGATAAGATATGAAACATGGTTGATGCAATACCTGAATGATTGCGCATACCCACCCCAACGATAGAGATCTTTGCAATATCCTCCGAACCGGTAACACATTCAGCTCCAATCTCTTTAACCAGTTTTTCTAACAAAACCATAGCACGATCATAATCACTTTTAATAACAGTAAAAGTCATATCGGTCATGTCGCCGGTAGTAGTGTTCTGAATAATCATATCTACTACGATTCCGGCATCGGAGATGGGAAGGAAAATCTTGGCGGCAATCCCCGGTTGATCAGGTACATTCTTGATAGTTATTCTGGCTTCTTTCTTATTATAGGTAACACCGGAAACGAGCATTGATTCCATAATTTTTTCCTCCTCTACAACCCATGTACCTTCGGTCTCCGTAAAGGTAGAACGAACATGCAAGGGAACTTTATATCTTTTTGCAAAACCTACTGAACGAATATCGAGCACCTTTGCGCCCAAACTCGCCAACTCCAACATTTCATCATATGAAATGCGATCAATTTTTCGCGCAGCCTTACAGATATTGGGATCAGTTGTATACACACCGTTAACATCAGTAAAAATTTCACAGGCATCTGCTTTAAGAGCTGCCGCTAGAGCAACTGCAGTGGTATCGGAACCGCCACGACCCAAGGTCGTGATGTCACCATCCACCGTAACTCCCTGGAACCCAGCAACAGTTACGATTTTTCCCTCATCCAGATGCTTACGGATCAACTCGGTGTCAATTTTTTTAATCCTTGCCCTAGTGTGCATCTCATCAGTGGTAATACTAACCTGATCACCCAACAGCGAAATCGCATCATAACCGACTTCTTTCAACGCCATGGTAAACAAGGAAATGGTCACTTGTTCCCCTGTGGAAAGCAACATGTCCATTTCCCGCAAAGCGGGTACCTTTTGAACTGCTTTTGCATACCCGGTTAACTGATCAGTTACCCCGGACATGGCAGACAACACGACCACCATCTGATGTCCCTGTTGTTTATACTTTAATACCCGTTCGGCTACCGCCTTTATCTTGTCAGTATTACCAACCGAGGTACCACCGAATTTCTGTACAATTAATGACATAATTTTTCACCCAACACTGCATAAAACCACCCCGGCACCCCACTCAAAACGGGGTAAACCTTTACAGTGATTTCTTTAAAACAATTAAAAATTTATAATGTTAATTATTAAATCTGTTTAAAATAAAACTATTTCCTATTTTTGCAACCAATACTGTTGACCTGATCTATCTTCAATATTTTAGCTAAGATGTATCCTACAAGGTAAACTAATCCACCAGACCAAAGAACATCGCTTAAATAATGTCCCCCTTGTAAAATCCTGGTTACTCCAACCAATAAGCCAAAAGGCAGACCGATTACGAGAAAAAATTTAGCTCCGAGGGGCCATTGTTTACGAAAAATAAACCAGGGGGCAATAAGATAAAAACCGATTGAAGCATGACCCGAGGGGAAAGAACTATTTTTCCCCATTTCTCCCGGAAACCAAGGTTGGGTAAATTCGCTTTGCCCTCCGAACTCTTTGATTTCACTGGGCCGTGCCCGCCCGAGATTATCCTTTAAGGCTACGTTGACCACCAAACCTGGTCCTAACAACAGTAAAAGAATAACAAATATACCGTCCCTTCGATATTTTTTTATTTTTTCAACAAAATAACCAAACACTAAAATAAGTAATCCGCTCCCAACTATAAAAAAACCGGGCAGGTGAGCGTAATCGTATATCGCATTAAAATATCTGTTGTTTTTTCCAAGCCATTGTCCGTTTGAATCCAAAGCAAACCTAGCAACTACTCGATCCGCATCAAACACTCCTATGAGTACGGTAAAAAAAACAAGCATCACGATAATACAAATTGGTTCTAAATATTGTTTACCAATTATTCTTCTTTTCGGGTTGTGAGTCTCCCTTGGAAGAGAATCCAAACTACTTGTTTCCATTTTTTTCCTTTCAAATATTAATATCCATATTTTTTCTTCCAGCACAGAACCCGCACCAGATGCTAAAAAAATAGACAAGCACCTTTTGTACCAACGTAGAGATGTTTTAGCAATAATGTAATAGCACTTGTAACCATTTAAACGATATGTTATGGCATTATTCAAACTAAATGTAAATTCAATGAATATAATCTACATTTTCACAATTCACTATTTATTCGATATAATCCTTCGTCAAAGAATCCAATCGTAGGATTTTCATTTTTTTCAATTATCTCTACTGAAAGATAATATTGATTTCTCTCTTTGTGAGAGAGTAGTTCGACAATTTATCTTTCTTACCAATAATCAACTACCAAAGATTTTTTTTAATGAGCGCCACAAAAGAATGGGATTGTTTCGCAGCGACCTGGGTTATTATTGCCGGCGCGCTTCTTATGCGCCTAGTTCTGAGCAGTCAGTTTTTAATTTCTCCAGATGAAGCCAATTACTGGCAATGGTCAAGATATCTGGAATTGGGTTACCATGATCACCCACCGATGATCGCCTGGACCATATGGTTAGCAACGAAAATATTCGGGCAAAACGAGTTCGCCGTGCGATTACCCTCAGTGCTCGGTTTATCCATTGCTTCGGTATATATTGCCAACCTGGCCGGACGGTGGTTTTCCTGGCGTTGCGCCTTTCATACCACTCTTTTATTGCAAGGCATTTTACTCTATAACGGTGCCGCATTGGTAGCCACTCCAGATGGCATGTTGCTTCCCTGCTGGGCCGGAGCCATATACCATGCCGGTATAGCACTTGAAAGAGGTAAATTAGGGCAGTGGTTACTCACCGGTGTTTGGTTTGGTTTGGGATTGTTATCCAAATACACCATTCTCCTTTTCCTACCCTCACTTCTTATCTACTCTTTCTTTGCCAACCGTTACCGTGCCCGTCTATTCCGACCAGAGCCGTGGTTCGGATTCATCATGAGTATAATAATTTTTATACCCGTTATTATCTGGAACAGCAAACACGAATGGGCCACTTTTCGCCATGTACTTTATATGGGCGGTGCCAATGATTCAAATTTTTTCACTCTAAATTATGTGGGCGATTTTCTGGCATCTCAGGTAGCAGTGCTCTCGCCAGTATTCTTTTTCAGCCTACTTTTGGTGTGGTTCAAAGGTACAGGAAATAAACGTTTACGCAACGATGATGCCCAATTCCTCATGTGGACGTCTCTAACCACTTTTTTAATTTTTTTCTTTCTATCTTTACATTCCAGGGTCTACGGAAACTGGCCCGCAGCTGGATACCTGACCGGAATTGTTTTGCTTGCCACCGCTTATAGCCCCGGTCGACCCGGTTATGATTACGGATCCAAGCACAGATTATGGAAAACTATTGTTGTTACAGCATATTTACTCTGCATCCCCGTCTTGATTCAACCTGTTTTCGCTATCCTGCCCCTACCCGTTGATTTGGATCGAACAGCTAGAGAAACCAAAGGTTGGGACACACTGGGACTCGCCGTTAACGAAGCCAAAGAAAAAATGCCCAACCCGGATAACACTTTTGTTTTCGGTCTACGTTACCAAATTGCCAGTGAACTGGCCTTTTATATGCCAGGTCAACCTCGCACCGTTTCAATTAATCGCTGGAACCGGCCCAATGTCTATGATTACTGGTTTAAAGACGAAGAGTTAATCGGCAAAGACGGCATAGGGGTTACCCGTAACCTAGATTCTATTGCTAAACTGAGACAAATTTTCAAAAAAGTAGACGAACCCCAAGAGATAAAAATCTATCGCCATTCCCCATGGCACGGAGAAGAACTGGTCAAGACTCTCTATATATACAAAGGGTACGGCTTTAAGGGCGGCTTAAGCTGGATACCACAGGATAAAAATGATATCAGAGCTAAAATGAAATAAAAATATCTTTTTATAAAAAGTCTATATAACAACCAGCTCCTGCTCCTTAAACCCTTGACCGTCAAGCTGCAAAACCCAACTTTTCGCGGTAAACAAAGCGCCGGGGTCACGTCCTACAATAAAATAGGAATACCCCGGCCAAGCCATTTGCAAATCCACCGAAGAAGGTACTGGAGTTCCATAGGGATGGGAATGATAAAAACCCACAACGTCCAACCCTTCCACCATTGCTTCTTTTTCAAGCTGCAAAAGTTCGTCAGACAAAACCATATAGTTCCATTGTGGGTTTTTCTTAGCCATATTCCGTAAGGCAACAACCCGTTTCACCTCTCGTATGTCGGACATTATACCCAGTAATGCTCCGCAACACTCATCAGACCCAGTTGCTTGTGCATGGGAATATACCCTCATTAGGTTAGCATAACTCAATAAAATCATGACCATGAACCTGAGAACCAAAACATACTATCACTCCAAAACAAAATTAGTAAGTGGTCACAGACACCTCATGTTCATACAAATGCCCCACCCGTATAGGTGAACTTATGGTAAGCAGCGCCGCTACAACTTCACGCTAAGCAAGATCATGATATTGTTGCCAGCGATGTATCACCAACCAGCCAACAAGTAAAATTTGAGCACTAATGGTAATCACCACTAAAAACATCGGATGATTAGTCATAGGCCAAAAAGCCACGGTCAGCCTATCAAGATTAAGCATGGTGGCAAGTATGGGTAATAAACCGTAGAGAAAACAGAGATTGAGCACAAACAGCATGTCGGCCCGTCTATTTTTTTTAGCCAGATTAAAATAGATCAACAAGCCGGTATCACGAAGAAGAAATAAAAAAATACCCATCACCAAGACATTGTCGCTACTGTTGCTAATAATTGGATTAAAGACATGCCCCTCAAAACCATTGCCTGGTAACAGTAGGCCAACAAAACAGCTAAAAGAAACTAAACCTAGGGATGTCAACCAAGGTGGAGTCGCAAACAGAATCGCTCTTAAATCCCTGCCCCTTAATGCATAAAGTAATTTTCCAAAAGCAACAGGATCTTTCTTATTAATTAATAATGCTGTGTAGGTTGAAACAATTCCGACCATAAAAGCAACATAGAAGCGATCCTTGATATTGTTCAATCCAAAGTTATTACTATCGTCTAAAAAACCGGCAAAATAAATCATTAAAAATAAAACAAAACTACACCAAACCACTGGGGTGATTTTCACCTGAAGCTCAGCGCATAGTAAACGGTATATGCCGATTAATAACCATCCCAAAAACATCAAACTTGAACCAAGGATAAATCTACCGGAATCAAATGGAATGCCATACCAAGTAAAGTAATACATTTCCTCCATGTTTTCCCAACCCATAGAAAGAAACGACAATCCTAGAACCCCTCCAATGATAAAGATTGCAGAAGTACTAGAAGTATTTACATTACGATTCTTACAGATGGAGAGAAGTGCGGCAAACAACCCAATGCATTGGCTAATTAAACCAACGGTAATTATAAAAATAATTACTTTCCAGAAACCGAAACCCTCAAACACTCCATCAGAGGCACACACGGTAAACACAATCAGGCAAATCAAAGCGCCATACCATGTATAAATTGTAGACCCTATTAATTTACCCCAGGCAAGAGACCACGGCCCAAGTGAGGACATCCTCTGAAAATCCCAGGTATGATCTCTGATTTCACTAAATACCGATTCCGAGGCTAGACGGGTTCCCCACAGCATTGTCAATAAACAATAGAAACCAATAGCAAACTTAGAGGTTATATCTTCACCAAATTTCACATCCGCCATATGGGTAAGATAAAACACGAACCCTAGGACCCAAACCATCCCCAAAAGTCGAGATATTGATATCTCCAACCAAGTATATCTTTGTAATTCAGGATTAATATTCATGGAAACTCCGTAACCGTTCACCGGGTTGTAAAGAAAAGTTCTATAACATCGTACAGGTAAGGATTTAACAGTGCTGCGCATGGGTGCAAGCAGACCGGTGAGCTATAGTTAATCCTATATGATTTCAGTCTTATCGCGCGCAGGCGTAGTGCTGGTGAACGCTTACGAAACTCCGTTATTGAGTTTTTTCTTGCACAGTATTAAGGTAAGCTTGCTGGATATTAAAGGTTTTTTCCGTGAAGGAAATCACCGGAATATCACGCTGGATTAGACTTCGCAACAGCTCATGTTGTTTTTCATTATCGGCATCACAAGTAAATTCAGCCACTGTTCCATTTACCGTAACATCCCACACCCCGTTTAGTTGGGATAAAATCATCGCAAAATTATCCACTACACTTACAGTGTGCACTTCTATGGTTACCGATTCAGGATGATGTTTTGCCAATTGCATTGATTTATCATCAACAATGCGACCGTCTTTAAGCACCAACATATGGGTAGAATATTCATCGAGTTCGGAAAGTATATGAGATGAAACCACCAAGGTCATTCCCTGCTCACGTAAGGCCAAAAACAGCTCCGCCAAAGAATGACGGGCTTCAGGGTCCAAGCCGGAAGCTGGCTCATCAAGCAGTAGTATCTCTGGATCATGAACAATAGCCTGGGCAATGGCAAGCCGTTGGCGCAACCCTCTGGATAAAGCTCCAGCCTTAACCTTTAACCTATCGGAGAGCTGTAACCGTTCCGCAGCCCGCTTTACCACACCCTCTATTTTTTCATAGGATATACCCCGTGCACCAGCGGCATGAAGTAAACATTGCCTAACGGTTAGTTCGTTATATAATCCGAAAAAATCAGATAAATACCCGATCATCCGATGAGATTCACGGGGGCATTCATGTACATCCATAGACTGGACTCGAATAGTCCCAGAAAGCGGATGCTCCAGCGCTGCCATACAACGCAACAAAGTTGTTTTGCCCG
>JAOTSI010000120.1 GCA_029865005.1 Desulfobulbaceae bacterium | reverse complement strand
TCAATCTTATTCGTCAGGACAAATCAACAAAACTTGGAGTCAAAAATAAACGTCTCAAAGCAGGATGGGATAATAGCTACTTGGCTAATCTCCTGTTTAGTTGATTATTTTGATGCGATTGCCCTGGCCTCTTATCGATCTTGATTTCGAAAGGATACGTCATTGCAATACCGGTGGTGCTTGTTATAGGAACCATGAAAGTATTCGCTGAAAATCCTGGCCTCTATACATAAAGCCCTTTGCCTACTCTCGCCATATTGCCCTATCCTAGCTCTTAACCAGTCGAGATTACCGGAAGGGTTCCACTTCAGGATTTCTTCCCAATTCGGTACATTGTCAGGCGGGCTTTGCACCCCATCATCAGCACAACGACAGAACGCCTCCCTAGGACTTCGGCGGGGACACATCGGGTGGCTGCAACAATAACAATCTGCTGGAAACACACAAAACGGGACATCGTGTCGCGGATATCATTGAGCTAACCGGCCACCGGAAAACATTGGGGAGCAGCAAGGCAGGTACACAGCCCTACGAAAAATCACCCACCTCCATTGGTCCGGCTGATAGTGTCTGGTTATGATATTTCATCACGACCAGTAATGCGCAAAAAGTATTTAGAAATGTGACTAGCCATGACTGATTCTATGGTTCTATGGTTCTATGGTTCTATCAGATTCATAATATCATTATTCAACGGAATATCCGCCATGGAGTCGCCGTAATGTACATACCGGACTATGCCGTGCTTATCGACAAGCACCTGTGCTGGCATTCTGCCTAACTTGAGCAGCTTAACCTCTTGTCCATATAGTTGTTGAATTATGTGATCCGGGTCAGGTAACCCGACAAACGGGAAATTTTCCGCCAACCAATATTCCTGAAAAGATGCGGGCTTCTCTGATCCAACAACGATTATTTCCACACTCAGTTTTGCGATGTCCTGATAATCCTGGCGCAACTGTGCCAGATGCCTGCGGCTGAATGGTCAGGAAAAACTTCGATTAAAAACCAGAAGCACATTGACCCGATCGGTAAAATCTGCAAGTGAAACGCTGTTTCCATTAAAATCAGGAGCAGTAAATTCGGGCGCTTGTTTGTTTATCTCGACTCTGGACATGATTATTTCCTCATTTTCAGTTTGTTTGGCAACGTAAACACCGGGCAGGTCAGGTCTTGGATTATCAGCTATCGAGACTCTAACCATCCTTTCATTCTCCCCCCCACTTTAGTTCCATTTGCAAAGACTGATGATTCAAGACCTGACCCCAGATATTCTAAACAAAGGCCAAATGCAGGGTCTCCCGATTCCCGCGTAAAAGATGTCCACACATGCCTGGTTCTAAGACTCCGCCGGGCTGTTCCACTGCTCGCATAATAACGCTGTAGAACGTATTGCCTTCCCCATCAGACCACGTAGTCGGCACCCGAGAACGGTGATTTCGGAGCTCAATAGCCCGCCTGTGCTTCCCTCTGTCAACGCTTCAGCCATCACATTACTGCAATTGCCCATGACTCGAGGCTGGTGTAGTTTGCTAGACCTTCACCATAAGACTCTTTCATTCTCTATCTTCTACCGGTTTTAATCGGCGCTTTCGGTCCGACCCCATTTGTATTTTATCATTTTTACCTTTGCTGTCACCACCGGAGATTACCGGTCGTTTACAATTTGCCTTAGAATAAATCTTTAAATTCTGGAGACCCCTTACTTAGTAACCCCAAGCGCACCAGCAAATAAGTAAGGTGTCCTCAGAATAAAACATCACTCTGTATCACAAAGTATTTATATCAACTCCGAATTGGATATAAAAACCGCTTTCCCATCCATCTTTGGTTTTCAGATCATCATGTCTGACTAAAGGAGCCCCAACGTATAGGCCACCTTCCAGGCTTTCGACCTGCTGCATTATTACTCCACCTGATACGGTCATGGATCGCCTCACCTCCCCGCTTTGGGTTGAAAATGGATATATAGAAAACCCTAACCCCAAAAGAACACCAAGGTTATCACTATCAGGAGACACCCCTACCTGTAAAAACGGCTCAAAATTATTTTCAAATAACCGTTCAGGTATAATATTGAGCATAACTGCTCCACTAACCGCTGTATAATTATCAGATTTCTCACCGACAGTACGATTTCCGGCAGCATCTTCTTGAACTTTGTATTCAATATCGTCGACGAAACTATAAACAGCTCCGGCAGACATCATTAAACGAACAAATGTCTCGCGCTTAAAGACTATCTTTAAAGTTCCAATATTGGCATCCTGAATAGCCCTAGTTGCGGGAGTAAAATATGAGTCTAATGAGCTGTTACGACCGACCGTAATCGCCAACTCGCTCTGCAGCCTTATATCATTGAGTTCAATCACCGCTATTTCACTTCCCTGGCCAGCAGATTTAACCGCTGCCACATAGCCATTTACACTATTATAAATTTGGCTCATATTTTTTTTAAAAGAAATCAAGGAGGCGAGATGGTAGACTCTGTTACCGTCTTGCTTGGCGATATTTGGAGCACCTCCATTTGTCCCGTTTTCCACTTGTTTTTTAACAGCTCTCAGTTTTCCATGCCTTTCTAATAAAATAATTCCGTTATTGAGTTGGGCGTCTATTCCGGTCTTCAGCAGTCCAAGTTTCCATTTATCTACCGCTTTTTTTTGGTCTTCAATGGGTTTGTTAATTAGCATTTTCTGCTCTTTGATATAACAGCCCAACCGGTTGACACAACGCATTAATAGTTCATCGTTAAAGGTATCGCTGACCGAATTGCACTGTTCCTCAATTGGTCTTGCATCCTTTGATTGTTGATTATTTTTTTTAATATCTTCATCATAACAATTAATTTCATTACTGATCGAAATGGAACTCCCATTAACTTTGTCGAACTCTTTAGAGGGTGACTTGATGCTGGAATCACCCTCTCCAAGTTCCAAGACAGTATTGATTTGAGTTATTAACCGAAGGGCGTTTTCGTAATCAACAGTGGTGCTGGGCGATGCGACACCCTGATATGTAAACAAAAGGGGATTATTATCTTTTATAACCACTCGGACAGCAGTTGATCTCCTAAGGTTGATGATTGCAGGTCGATTGGGTAACAAGTCATTTTTTTTCTCATTAAACGTTATCGTTTTCTTGATATGTTCCACTTCAAGCTTCACTGTCGGATTTTCAAGCCTGAGAGGAGAGCTCGCGGCCTTTGTTTGACCTGATAAAGGAACTAGCAGTAAAAAAGCAGTTACAATCCATTTTATTTTATTTTCAACAATCATCCTTTCCTCCAGCTTCATATGGATATATTTACGGTGTGTTTCATCTTTAGCACCAGTGAATTACACTGTAGACATACGATACCGTATCACGTATATCCTTTTTAACCTAGATAATGATAATCATTTTCTTACTTGCAAGTCCGGCTAATTAGTTAATAATTTCGAAACAGCAAAGAGATGGGCGAAAAATATTTAAAAAAATAATAGTCGAAAGCATTACACGAGAAGAAGAAATCACTGGGAGGTCGGGCGGCAAATTATACGCTATCTGGTTTTTTAGAAACTCCATATTTTAATAAAAAGATAGATTATACCTGCTTTGGGGGTGCCTTTAATGCTGACAGGGCTTTAAAAAAAAAGGGGGGGGGTAACGTGCATGTTAACATGTTTGTACAAACATGTGGTCAAATCTCCGTTTCACTCTTTCTGTTAGGTTATAAAAAGTAGAAAGTAAGGTCAAGATGAGACTTGACCCCCTGGATAGAATTTGTAGATTATCTTTGAAAATTAGGTCGTTGACTTTGATCGACTAGGATTTCGTAAAACTAGTGGATAAGCCCCTGCTTTTATACACTTTTAACCTTTTGAGTCACGAGCTTGGGTTAGCTGCTTTTCTGATCCCTCTCATCTTCTAAATCATCATCATCTTATAATGCTCTTCGTGATTGGTAAGAACAAATATATCTTCAAATACCTTTAAGTATTTATCTATAGCATCGGCCTGTAGCTCTATATATAAGTCATCTGTAATGCTATGAGAGCCATCATTAATCCAGCTAATTAATGACCTGCATATTTCTTGATCTTCTTTATCCTTAAATTTCTTGATTAAATCATCATCCCCATACTTCCCAAGTATTTTGAAGTAATTCTCAATAATTCTTCTCATGGTGTTTTGAATAGTAACACCAGAGTTGTACTCTCTATGTTTTAATTCTTTCCATAAAAGTTCGTAAGATGTTTTTATCGGATTTTCATTGCCAAAGGACTGTATAGTGGTATGGCGATCTGCTTTTCTGAGTATCCAATAGTTTGTGCTGTTATTCTTTTCCTCTCTACCATTAACGAATGAAGCTTCCTTGTGAAAATATACATTGTGAGTCAGAAGAATTAATTGTTTGATATTTCCTTCATTCTTCTTTATATTATTTATAACACCCTTGAGTAGAGTGCTAACCACAAATAATACTGTACTATCAAGGCTTGATATGGGGTCATCTACTACCAATATTCTTTCATCCGCAATATCGTCCCTATTAGTTGACCCGACAGCAAGTTGCATAAAATACAAAAATGTGATGAAGGTGATCTCGCCTTCGCTTAGAGATCCTTCTGCCAATTCTCCATTTTCACGCTGCAACTGATAATGATTTTTAACCTCTTTAGATGGCACTATTTCAAAATTCAAAAAGCCAAACTGATTAAGGGTTGCATTTATTTTATGAATTGTGGGTTCGATGCTCGTTACATTATTACTGAGTTGCTTAATTTCAGCATCAAGGGTTTTGTATTCCATTCGTTTCCCCAGATACTGTTGACTTAGATTCTCAATTCCCTTTGATAGCCCAGTAATGTTGCTTTCATATTCTTCAATTTCTTCCCTATAACTTTCAACTACATACTTCCAAATTGAATTAATTAAGACTTGTCTCTCAGACTGGTAATTATCTACTATACTATTGTGCTTTTGAATAATATCATTGGTTTCACGTATGGTGTTTGTGATCTTATTAGTTAGTCCATTGGTGCTAACAATATCTACAATTCTACTGGGCTCTTTTTCTTTAGTCGAGAGTCTTTCAATATTGGTTGACAGCTGACCTAGCAGAGCTTTCACTTCTGACAAGAACCGATTAATATCAAGTTTTGTGTTTTTATTGATTTTTTCTGATGCTTCTATTTGGTCAAGACTATACCTAAGGCTTTCTGTTATCGTTTTGTATTCATCACTGAGGCGCTTGATTTTTGCAGTAGATTTTGTAAATGTCTCATCAAAATACCTTTCCAATTGACTCCTAAAACTCTGAGTTATCGTTGGTTGCTGGCAGAAGGGGCATGTTTCATCTTCCTGCAATAGTAACCTGCCTTGATTCACCCAGTCATTGATATTCAAGAGCTGAATAAGTGTGGCTATATCAACGTCGGTTTTCCCTATGACTTTTGTGTTCCAAATATTATCTTCTTCAATTGGTGCTAAGCGAGCAAAGTCCATGCTCGGTATAGACGCTAATCGTTGTGGTATCTCGCCAAATATTGTTTCTGATTTATCGATTAAAACATTTAATTCAAGAAGAGGTTGCTCGTTATTTTTATGCTCAAGCAGCAATTTGCTCCTAAATTTTTCTTTTTGCATAAAGCCTTTGAATGCTTCCTTGAAATTTCTTTCATGATGCTTATATATTTGTTTCCAGGAACTTTCCCTGAATGCGTCTTCCTTTTTCTTCTTATTTTTCTCTTGTTTCTCTAGTGTTTCTTTCTTTTGAATGCCGGTTTTTTTGATTTCTTCTAATTTTTTCTTCTTTTCATCAATAAGCTCTATTTCCTCTTTGGTGGCTTCACCAAGAGTAAACACACCTTCAATTGTTCCTTTACCAAAATTATTTTCTCTAAATGCCTTGTTGTATACTAAGCTCTTAACCTTAATATCGTGCTGCCAGTATATTTGTGAATCAGAAAAGCACGGTACAGCTTCTTCTGAAATAAGATTAGAAATAGTTGTCTTTCCGCTCCCATTCGAGCCATAGATAAAATTAACCTTATTTAGATCGTCAATGACTACTCCCTGGGGGTCGTAACTGGCTATGTTCCGTATTGTAATTGTTTTAATCATTATGACTATCCAAGTCTCCGTGTGTTTTGCAGCTAACGTGAACATCTGCGGCTTGTCCGCAGAATGTTCACATTGGACCCATTGTTCAAATCATATTTTCATCAAATCAGTCTGTTGTCTCGGCACAGTAGGAATGCCGGTTACCCGGCCCCCTCGTACAGTTCCCAAGCATGCGAAACTACCGCACTGGGCTCCTGCCTCAGGTAGTAACGCGTAGAATCTGTTGTAGATAAGTCTTTTTGACGAGTATGTTTGAGAAATATAATCAAGGCATCCATTGCCGAGGTTTTACCGCTATTATTTGCTCCTACAAACAATGTTTTGTTTTCAGAAAGCTCAACACGGCAGCTTTTAAGCTTTCTGAAATTCTGTATATCAATAAATGCGATTTTCATTATTCTTCTCCAAGGCTAAGATTTTCACCGCCTATCGTTAGTATTTCCTCTAAATATGATTATTGCTATTTAGCAATGTCTAGCTGAAAACTGCTCTCTTTTTGCTTGCAGTTTTCTTTTCAAGTATAATAAAGAGATCTATAGTTTCTGCGCATCTCCGATGTAAGTGATTTATATCCCTTCTCCTGTGCCGCAGAGGCTTGGCTAAAAGAGGTTAATATAAAATAACATTTTCATGATTTATTCTCTATCTACCTTATTCTGTAGAAATTTATTTCACAAGATATATTTTGTCCTATATTTTAAAACCACTGCATAGCATGGGTTTCGGAGTGATACATAGTTCTCTACGAAGCATTACGTGTTACAAATTTCTTTTGATTTGTGACAGGAATTAACTATAATTTTACGCCATTTCAAATAGAAAGTTAAATTTCAACTGTTTATTTAAGTTCGGTTTAAAATAATGATACGCGATAGAGGGTAAATCATATTTGCTTCTCAGCTCAATCCTTTCCTATCCTTTCCTATGGTCAAAGGGTACGTTAGGTGGGACTTCTGTTGCCGTGGGAGAGTAAGGTGTGGGGATGGTAGGCAGGTTTAGAAAAACAGCTTGGCGATCATGCAAGAATGTGATGCATAATTGCAGGAAGGCAAGTGAAAGCGGTGTACCCCATAGCCGTCAGGCTAAGACTGGAAACAAATAGTATAACAATGTATTAATGAATTAAGGCGAGCCAGCCGAAGGGCGATCACAAGGATCGCCCCTACGCCCGCCCGCAGCATTAGGAATATAAGATTAAATGATTAACGCATCAGCTCTTATCGAATTGCCGTTGCTCCACAGGTTTAGATTAAAGGGGGATCCTTTTGACATCCCAAGGTTTTGCCTTAACTAATACTTATTTTCTCGCTTTCAGGTCTTAGCCTGACGGCTATGGGATGTACCCATGGGGATGATGTTGGCGATTTGTGAAGTTGTTAGCGTTCACTAGCACCATGTCTGTATGCGATAGGTTGGATTTATATTGGATTAACTATTGTTCATCGGCCTGTTTGTATACATCCGCAGCACTGATAAATGCTTACTTGCTTGATTTTGTGAAACTTTATTTTTTAACATGGTGGACGGTTACAAGAATTTTAAGGGGAGCTCTCGGTTTTGCCGGGCACCCACAGGGGGGTGCCCCTACACCACTCCTCGGCAAGCAACGACTTTTCTTAAAAAGACATCTATTTCTTTCAATTAACACTATTTAACTACGGGAAGTCCCCAGCATACCTGGATGTAGGGTTAAATACACAATGCACCCGCTCCAATATCATTGCCGTTGTTTTATGCTCGGGGGGGGGGGTGCATCGTCGCGGCAATTATTGTGTTCGCTTTCTACTTGGTCTTTGCTCCATAAATGTTTTGTTATATACTATTTTTTTCGGGTTTTCTCTGGCAGTTATGTGGGAAAAAGGATTAAGCTCCTTGTTTTGAAAACAGAAGTTAATGTTGTTTTTACCACGAGTTAGGGTCGCGGAAAATAATAAATACCCCAAAATGGCGCAGGATTTTTAGTCGTCTTCAAGATGAGGTAACAGGCGCATAGCTGCGTTATGTAACTGTTGCCTTGACAAAGAAGACGGCTAAAAAGACAAGCCAGATGGGATAATTTATTTTTTCCGAGGCCCTTAATACTACCCACCATTTATAAATCGATATTGCTTTTAACAGTATTTACGAGCCCCTGCCCTACCCTGTCGTAACCAACTTATTTTCTGTAATAAAAAAAATCTATTCCACAAATCCCCTATTTTCATTTATAGTTGGGTTATGCTTTCATCAGAAAATAATAATTGTTTTCTCTTGTCTAACATCTACCCCTTAGGAGTTTGACCGTTTGAAGGATCGGGAGCAATTTCTTGCTCGTTGCTGTTGTGTGGATATTGAAGTTAATGAACAAGGGGCCATATTTCATATTGGTGCTCTTTTTCGTGACCAGCAGTTGCGTCTTGAACAATGCACCACCAAAACTGCTTCTGCTTTGGCCGCATTGGATCGTTTTACCGAAGGAGCCGAGTTTCTTGTCGGTCATAACTTCCTTGATCACGACCTTCCCCTTCTCCGCCATACAGGAGTCGAGCTGAAGTTTCTGGCCAAACCGGTCATTGATACCCTGTATCTCTCCCCCCTAGCCTTTCCGGAAAATCCGTATCACCGATTGGTTAAAGACTATAAGCTGGTTCACGACGCCATCAACGACCCGGTGGCTGATGCCCGTTTAGCCTTAAGTCTGCTGAATGATGAATGGGAGGCTATTTGTCAATATGGTCAACAAAAACCTGGACTGATCAATCTCTATCGCTTCTGTCTGGGGGATCAAGAACGATTCTTCGGTTTAACCAGCGTATTTAATGAACTTGGTGCAGCTCTGCCAAATCTTGAACAGGCCGAACAAACAGCCATCCAACTTTGTCAAGACTCGTGCTGCCAAACTGCGCTCCATGCCGGACTCAACCCTTGGTTAAGCGACCAAGACAGCAGGATCGCCCTAGCCTATTGTCTCGCCTGGTTACAGGTGGCGAGCGGTAATTCGGTTTTACCGCCCTGGGTGCGCCGCCGTTTCCCCGTCGTTCCTGAAATACTCGCCGCACTTCGTGACCGTCCCTGTAAAGACGACACCTGTTCCTATTGTACCACCACCCATAATCCACGGGGACAGCTGCAACGATATTTCGGCTTTGAAAACTTCCGTCCCCAACCATTTGACAGTGAGGGCGAAAGTCTGCAAGAATCTCTGGTCCGTCATGCCATATCGGACCACTCCCTGCTCGGCATCCTCCCCACAGGCGGTGGCAAGTCTCTTTGCTACCAGCTTCCGGCCCTGGTGCGCTATCAACGACGGGGGTTGCTCACCATTGTTATCTCCCCTTTGCAGGCGTTAATGAAAGACCAAGTCGATAATTTGCGCAATCGCACCGGCTTTCCCGGCATCGCCGCCCTCTGCGGCCTGCTCACCTCCCCTGAACGGGGCCAGGTATTACGCGATGTGGCCCTTGGCGATATCGCAATATTATACGTCTCTCCTGAACAACTCCGGGGCAAATCCTTTAAAAATACCATCCAGCAACGGGAGATCGGCTGCTGGGTCTTTGATGAAGCCCATTGTCTTTCTAAATGGGGCCATGATTTCCGACCCGATTATCTCTACGCGGCCCGCTTTATTAAGGAGTTCGCGGAAGAGAACAAGATGCCCATCCCCCCGATACAGTGTTTCACCGCCACTGCCAAGGCCGACGTTAAACAAGAAATCATAGCTTTTTTCGGCTCCGAACCCGGTGTGCGCCTCAAACTTTTTGAAAGTGGCGTAGAGCGGGATAATTTGCGTTTTGCGGTGACTCACATATCAAAGCATGAAAAAATCGAGCATATCAACGAGCTGCTTCACCAATATCTCACAAATGAACCAAAAGGTTGCGCCATCATCTATTGCGCCACCCGCAAAACCACTCAATACGTTGCCGAGGCCCTAACCGAAGCAGGTTGGCAAGCCGGTGCCTTTCATGGCGGCATGGAAGCTCCGGAGAAACAGCACATTCTCGACAATTTTTTAAATGGGCTCATTGACGTGATCTGTGCCACCAACGCCTTTGGCATGGGCATAGACAAAGAGAATGTTCGGTTGGTGGTCCATTACGACATCCCGGGTTCTTTGGAAAACTACCTCCAGGAGGCTGGACGTGCCGGACGGGATCGCCAGGAAGCGGATTGCATTTTACTCTATGATGAAAACGATATTGAAAAGCAGTTCCAACTCAACGCCCTCTCGGAAGTCAAACAATACGATATCAAACAAATCCTACGCAGTCTGCGCATGGCCCGTTGCAACAAGGATGGAGAGATCATCCTCACCCCTGGTGAGCTCCTGAGCTCCGAGCAAGCGGATATTTCCTTTGACCCCGATGACCCCATGGCTGCCACCAAGGTAATCACCGCTATCAGCTGGCTTGAGCGGGCGGATTTCCTGGTTCGTAACGAAAACCGCACCTCCTGCTTCCAAGGCCGCCCCATGGTGGCTGACCTCAATGAAGCACAACAAAAAATCCGCCAACTCAACCTCTCCAAGCGTCAGCAAGAACGTTGGTTGATCATCCTGGAAGCTTTGATGA
>JAOTSI010000417.1 GCA_029865005.1 Desulfobulbaceae bacterium | reverse complement strand
TGATCGTTATCTTCGTATTGCCAGGCGAACAGCGGCTGAAAACACCAGACTGGTGGCCGCCTTAGGTAACCTAGTTAGACAGAAGGGAATATCATGAACACCACACAAGCGACCACTTCTCCTCCCTCCATCCTTTCTTTTGCCAGAGATCTGCCGAACATCTGTTCCCTGGCCGGGCTTTTCTGTGCACTTGCCACTATCTATTTTGCGATTCTGGGCATCTTTGAGGCGGCCATGATTGGCTTGATCTGGGCAGTATTTTTTGACTGGAGCGATGGCATTATCGCCCGAAAATTGAAAGGGCGAAACGAACAACAACGTGAGTTCGGGGGGCAGCTAGATTCCTTAATTGATGTTGTCAGTTTCGGCGTTTGTCCGGCCATAATTCTCCTGAGTTACGGAGACTTTAGCCCCTGGTTCCTGCCCGGTGCTTTTTTCATGGTAGCGACCGGAGTGCTCCGCCTGAGCTATTTTAATGTTTTCGGTTTAGTTGACAAGTCTACCTACATGGGACTGGCGATGGATAACAATGGCATCCTCTTGCCCATTATTTATCTATTGGCAGTGAAGTTTACGCAACCTCTTGGCACTATAACTCTCTATGTAGCGCTGATGACACTTGCCGTTTTGAACGTAGCCCCCATTCGTACACCCAAGCTGGTAGGGGGGCGGTGGTATTGCGCCCTCACCCTTTACGCCTTGGTCGTTACGGTGGTTTATGGTTTGCAATTATTAAATACTTTGGCTGGATGATTAGATACAATATGACAAACTCTAAATCTCTCCGAAAATGCATTTCGGATGATGACAAAGAACTGGTAATCTATGGAGCAGATAGTTTTTCTCAGTTTCCGCGACGTAATGGTTCAGTACATTCAAAATGTGACAGAGCATTAGCGGCAGCTAATCCTAATGACTTGGTAGTGTTGCGCACCTCCTTGGACCACGATTACTATGATTGGTTGCGCTCATGTGGCCTGGGAAGCAGCCATGTAGTTGAATATAAGACTTTGTCCACTGACACAAGCCTCACGGAGCTTATTCTTGAAGATCCCGAACCAGTATTGAAAGTTATTAATAAGCTGGGCCGGCAACCAGTTTATACGCCATGGTTTAGTGGGGACTTGGAGGAAAAGGTCGCCAAAGTTCTTGGAGCTGAACACTTTGGCACTTCTCAACCGGTTACTATTAAATATAATGATAAGGGTGAGTTTAAGGCTATTTGCCAAAAACTGGAAATCCCGGTGGTCGAAGGCATTACGTTTACTCTTCACCCGGAAGATAAGGCAAATTGCCATGAAATGATCGCCATCATCAAGGGTTACCTAACCACTCATAACACCGTGATTATTCGTGGTACTCTGGCTGAATCCGCTTATTCATTATACAAAACAACCGGTATGGATTTAGAGGGTTTGTATCGTGAAATAGCCGACACGGGCGAACGACAGGTTATTATAGAACCTTTTTTAGACGTTACCTCAACTCCTAACGATCAATGGGCGATTGGTCGGGATGGATCTATCGACCATCTGGGAATGGTAGATCAGATATGTGAGCGAGGAATGGTATGGGTTGGATGTATGAAAGGTCCGAGATTGGCTCATAACGTTTATGACTACATCCGTACCACCTCACACCTTATCGCCACAGATATGGCAAAATCTGGTTATTGTGGTGTCATAGGGATAGACTATATCGTCTGTAAAGAGGGCATATTTCCAGTGGAAAACAATGCACGTTTTAATGGGTCTAGTTATGCGGGCATGGTTATAAACAACATTGAGCAGTTAAGTGAAACGTCTATTCCTTTATGGAAATTCGTCAAAGCCGAAACTACCCCCTGTTCATTTCCGGAACTGGCCTCTCGCCTGAAACTATATCTCCATGATGGCAGAACATTAAATTCTGTCTTACCCCTTAACTGTAAAGAATTGTCCGTGACTGGCGTTTTTAATATTTTAGTCATGGCTGAGAATTTGAAGCACCTCAACGACCTTGAACAATCATTGGCTAAGTTTGGAATAAAAAGGGGTTAAGCCACTACAGGTTTCTATCTTTATGTAAGTGGTCACAGCTGCCTCATCTTCATGCGGTTGACGCTGCCCGCATAGAATGGCTATAGCGAACAGCGGCAACTGTATAAATCTGAGGCACCTGTGACCACTTACAAACTCGAACTGTAGCAAATCTGCAAGTAACGAACCCGGTGAAAAGGTACGTTCTTATAGATAAAAAGTATTTATCCATACTAAAGGTTGATTTAAAGATCGACCGTCAATATATGAGGAACGAAACATGGGCAAAGAACAAAAAACCAGAAAAGATTCTAAGAAAAAACCAGCCATGACCCCGAAAGAGAAAAAGGCCGCCAAAAGAGCAAAGAAAGAGAATAAAGCGCTTATCGATAACGATTAATAGGTTCAACTTTATTTGAATGTGGAAGCCAATGTTTACGATTAGTGGGTTTTATCCCATGGCAACAAGACAGCAAAAAGGCAGGGCCATGAGTTTGGCTCTGCCTTTTTTAGATTAGACATTTGCCTTATACTTATGTTTTCCGGTACGGTCAGTGAAAAGATTTTTGGTGTCCACAACTGAAGTTCGATATTTTTTTGGTTCCATGGGAGTAAAGCATGAATATCTTACATATCTCCGACCTACATTTTGGTCCCCGCCACTGGGAGGGAGATGACCTGATCTTACTGGAAAAACTTAATTCGTATCAGGCTGATATCGTAATCAACACCGGTGATAGTACCACCGATGGCTTGGAGGATGAATATGCAGCGGCCGGACAATTCCTGACTGGCTTAACGTGCAAAAATGTTATCTCCATCATTGGTAATCATGACAAAAGAAATATGCGTTCCCATGAACTTTTTCAAAAGTATATTGATAGTACTGATATCATAACCCTTCCCGAAACGGTCAAGACCAGTAAGAAGCATCTTTTTTTGAACCGGGAAATCACCAAGGTCCGTGAAAATTTCACCGATATCAATTTTATTAAATCCATTGTCATTGATGGTAAATCCATCCTGCTCATCAACATAGATTCCAATGAACTTTATAATGATAATGGGTTTGTGGAGAAAGCGGTATTGGACGTGGTTTCTGAGGTTATTAACCAAGCCACATATGACCTGCCATTGCTCCTGACCCATTATTCCATTTTGGGCACCGACGACTGTCCCCTGAAAAATTCCTCAATCCTGATTGATTTTGTTCAAAAGCATAAAATTGAATATGTCTTTTGCGGCCATACTCACGAATTAGAGCTGATGCGAACAAACGATCTTTATCTCGATCATACTTTTTTTCTATTGCCACAAAATACGGTTGGACTTGTAAATTTATCCAATGGCAAAACCTGTTGAACACCGCCTCAATTCGCTAACTCAACAGCTTGATAATGTGTCGCACAACAGTCATTAAATTCAGTTGGAT
>JAOTSI010000119.1 GCA_029865005.1 Desulfobulbaceae bacterium | reverse complement strand
AAAATAGTCGCTGCTCGCTATAGCCTATCTATGCGGGCAGGGGCTACTATATGAAAATTAAGCACCTGTGATCACATACAATAACAAGTTTACCCTTGCCCAACAGTTCGAGACTAAGGATGAGACTTATAGATGGGCTATAGCCAATAGTCGCAACTACATAAAAGAACCCCGGTACCCCATACAACCCTTACAACATATAAAATCGACTAGTTACCTGCCAACACAACCAGCAACCATAAATATTACACCTCGTCCTAACAATCGAACGACAGATATCATAATGGATGGATGAATGCAATTGATGATTGGGAGTATATTACAGATCAAGAAACATTAAGGTGGGGACCAACATTAAAATATAATCATATTTTAATAAACATTGAAAGATCAACTAAATAGCTAAAAGTACATTAAATCAAAAACTTAAAGGCTACGCGAAACGGCTACTTTTTATTTCGTACCAGTGAAATGGCAGCTATCAATTCATCCATTTCAATAGGCTTCTTCATTATCTTTGCAAACTCAGCTTGCACTTCCCCCTCTCCGATATCACCCTCCTTATACCAGCCGGTAATAAGAATTATCGGTAGTTCAGGATATAATATATTTATTTCATGAGCTAGCTCCGTTCCGCTCATACCAGGCATTTTATGATCAGTGAGAACCACATCAAAACTTTGCGGAGCTGATTTTAACAATCTAAGGGCTTCCAGACCACTCAAGGCGCTTTGCACCTTAAAACCTTCTTCTTGCAAAGCAGCTTCCCACACTTCCACATTTATCTTTTCATCATCAACATATAGTAAAGAACCTGTATGAAGACCAGGCACAGTCGCTTCCCCTTCCTTCTCAGCTACCGTCAAGCTGGCCTTCTCATCTTCCATAATAATAGGTAGATATATTGTGAAGATCGAACCCTGTCCTGAAATACTATGTACATCTATAGCTCCCTTGAGACCAGTAACAATCCCGTGACAAATGGAAAGACCCAAGCCGGTTCCCTTGCCAAAAGATTTAGTGGTAAAAAATGGTTCAAAGATTCTCTTTCTTGTTTCCTCATCAATACCATATCCATTATCCTCAACCGTTACTTTGGCATAAGAACCAAACTTCAACTTATGACGAGCAGCATTTTCCCCATCTAGATTTACCTCAGCGAGGCCCACGGTAATGACTGATCCCTTCTCGCTCACCGCATACTTAGCATTTATAATTAAATTGCCTATAACCTGATATAATTGACTCATATCAGCCAGTACATCACCACACTTAGCAATATTTTTCAATATGGTTACATTATCAGGCAAAGAAACACTTTGCAGACGGACAACCTCATCAATCAATACCCCCAAGTCAACAGGCTTCTTGCTTACCTGAGCCTGCTGGCTAAACATCTTGATCTGCCGAATCATATCAGCGGAACGTTGCCCTATTTGAATTAATTTTTCCAGCCATTTATACGCCACGCTATCAGCTTTTACATCTTTTTGAGCAATTCGAGCACAACCAAAAATACTATGTAAAACATTATTGAAATCATGTGCAATACCAGAAGCTAATGTTCCAATAGCTTGCATCTTTTCAGCCTGACGCAGATTGTTCTCTAAAATCACCCTGCCGGTTGCATCCCTAGCATTAATAACCACCCCCGTAATACTGTCAAACTCATCACGGTAAGGAGTTAAAATCATTTCTACATAACGACGGCCAACCGTCCCTACTTCCAGCCACCCCTCATACTGTACTTCCTGTCCATCAAATGTTTTATCAAGTTTCTCTTTTAAAAATCCGTAAAACACTGATTCTCCATACAAATCCTGGACAGTCTTGTCAAGTATCTGCCATCGATACATATCAAAATCCTTTAGATATGCATCATTGATAGCCAAAAATTTATAACCACCACCAACCATGGCCATAAGGTCATTAGAAGAGTTAACTATTTTACTATAACGAGACAAGGACTCTTCAGTCTTACGCCGAATGAGTATCTCCTCTTCTAACTCTTCGTTCATCCCCACCAATTCGGCAGTACGTACCTCGACCTTATGCTCCATGGCATCTCGTGAGGCCTGAAGCTCATATTCAATTTTTCTTAATTCTAATATCTTATTAACCAATAATGATGTCATAAGGTTAAAAGCACGGGTAAGAGTATTGATTTCCAAATACCCCTGTTCATCGGCTCGACAATCATAATTACCTTCACTAACCGCCTCAGCAGTAACAGCTAGAGACTCTATAGGAGAGGCAATACGATCAATAATAGCCAGCCCCACGCTAAATGCCAAAACAAGAAAAACAAGAAGCAAAAAAATTGAAATATTAATTGTTTGCTTTGAAAGATCGAGAACTTCGGAAAAGGGAACTTCACTAACAATATTCAACTCCCTCTCTCCCAAATTGAAGCTTCCAGAAGTTTGAACAACCAACTCACCATTAATCCCGGTATGCAAACCAGGCTTAGCCAAAGGATCGACAACCGTTGTACGAAAAACAACCGAAGGATCTGGATGGGCTATTATTTTTCCCTTCCAATCGGTTATATATAAGATACCTTTTTCCCCAATAGGCCTATTAACTATAATATCCCAAACTTGCTGTAAACGTAATTTTCCCAGCAAAATCCCGCTAAATACATCTTCACACGGATCAATAATCGGCACAGCTAAGATTATTCTTGGCTCAAGAGTAACCGGATCAATGAGAACTGGGCCGTAGTATATTTTGCGAGTGACCTTAGGCTGGAGATACTCATCGGAGTCAGCCCTACTGGCCATTTTATCCAAGGAATAGGTCTCAGTCCTTGAAATACTTATAATTTCATAACCTTGATCATCAAGCAAAGTGACTTCCTGGATCACATCACCATATTTTTTATCCTTTACTGACTGCAACATCGACAATTTTCTCGTAAGCTTATCATAATCATAAGCCAAAAGATTATTGCTACTGGCAGTATAAACAAACATTTTCTCTTGTTGATGGGTCGTCAATAATATCTCATCGATGGCTCTTTGCATCACTTGGGTTTGCAAAGAGATTGCAGCTTTCTCCTGCGCATTGAAAGAAAGCCAACATATAATCAAACTTAACGACGCAAGAGGAGTGACGACAAGAAAACAAAATAATATAGTAAGTTTTCTTCTTATACTGCTAGTACCATACATTATAATATATTATGAATCCGAGAAAATTTGGTTGAAAGGTGTATCAACATCGACACTACAAAATGATAAAATTTAAACACCATTTTTTACATTCCCTCATCAGGTTTCCTTAAGCTCATGAAACGTAAGTAGTCACAGGCACCTTATCTTCTCATGCAGTTGCCGCTACTCGCTTTAACCCTTCTAAGTGAGCAGGGGCAACCGCATAAACCTGAGGCGCCAGTGACTACTTACAGATTTGGACTGTATCCAATTAACTACTTACAAACCCTGTGACCAGGTACCATAAAACATCCCGCAGTACCTCAAATACGTGCGAGAAAGTCGGATTAATCAATAACCACTATAACTCAGTAGCCGACTATACATATCCACGACCCTAATAACACCCTATGACCTGGTACTATCTTTTATTTTAACAAACAATTACTAACTTCTTTTTATGCCAAAAATTAAAGGGTCGCAAGGGAATTAGGAATAATTATTCTTAGCATTAAAACTAGTCAATGGATAAACATACATAATAATCATAAACTAATAATACCTTAAACATTTAATTATTTTAAGGTACTAAAAATAAGCCAATAAAAATCATTCACCATTGTCACCTGAAAATATTATAAGACTGCCTATATATCTTTATATTTCCAAAAGCATCTTGATACAACAATTACCTAAAATAATACTTATTATAACCACAACATCCTTTCTTTACCAAACTTTACCAATTCCAATATAATTAACAAACAGAATTTAACATCTTTGATAATAAATAATGAGGAAATACTCTTATACTTTCGGCTGGGTAAAATAGCTGAGACGGTTGCCGAAAATTAGTATCCTTACCACAATGCAAATAGGTTCAAAATGTTAGAGGACCTCCAACATCAGTAAACTTGTAACCATGAAAATAATAGGGGATATAAAAAACTCAGAACAAAATCAGAAAATACTAGGTTGGATATAGCCTGCAACGAAAAAAAGCGGATTACAGACCGTTAAGTCCATAATCCGCTTTAATATCTGGTGCCCGGGACGAGAATCGAACTCGTACGGGGAAAACCCCGAGGGATTTTAAGTCCCTTGCGTCTACCAGTTCCGCCACCCAGGCATTTTGGTGCCACACATTACCTTCCTAAATTTAATTTGTCAACGAACAATGTAAAATATATAAGCTACACCTGTTCCACCGCTTAATTATAGGCAAAAACATCTCCGGTATGGTATATTTTATCCCTAATTATGGATATTTTTCGCTGCATCAGCTCCTCCAATAACAGATAAATAATTAAGCAAAATGAAATCTTACCACCTCGGATACTACACTTGCATCACTTATCTATCCGTTTATAAACGGGCACAGCTACCTCTTCTCCACGCGGTTATGGCAGCAAAAAATAAATATACACCACTGCCTTTCCTCACCGACATGGATTAGAGATAATGAGCAGCAAAACAAATAATTTTAAAATTTATGATTTTTTAACTAACGCCAGCTTCATGCTAAAAAAATACTTGGAACATCAATTATAATTATGATTGCTTTTTCCCCTATGGCTTGATACCTACGCTTATCCAATTTCGAGCCAACATTTCATAAACCTTAGACATATTAGACCAATGACATTATTTTTAATAATCAAATTATCTAGCAAATAAACGCATCATTCCGGTCCTAGGTCACTTCTCATATCCAATGTTCCCGAGAGCGCAAGATATACCGACAAATCAAAATAACAGACAGGCCATTGAACAATAATAGCTACTTTTTTTAGCTTTAACTAAGGGGGTGAAAATATATAAATCATTGGAATTCGCACCCTGATTTTGGTCAGATTTAGTAAATCCGATTGAAACAAACCGCAAAATTAGCAGGGCTAGTTTGAGGATTTGGTGATTAAGGAGCGGCTAAATATACCTAAAGCAGAGATGCGAAAACGATGAGTTCTTTATTTTCACCCCCTAACCATCAACAACCCAAAACATGCGTAAATCACTTCCAGTAATTATCCTTTTCGCTATCCTGCTTGTTGTCGGCACCTTTGGGTACATGTACTCTGAAGGTATCGATTTCTGGAATTCCATGTACCTTACGGTAATCACTATCACCACCGTAGGCTATGGCGATATGGTTCCTAAACACGCCAGTGGCAAAATACTCACTGCTCTTCTGATTTTTTGCGGAGGCGGTGTGGTAATGTATACTTTCAGCAAAATTACTGAAACAATGGTGGAAGGAAGACTTCGAAATCTTCTGGAAAAAAACAAAATGGATAAAAGAGTAATGCAACTCAATGATCACCACATAGTATGCGGATTCGGACGAATCGGCATGGAAATTTGTCAAATTTTATCAGCTAATAATAAACCATTCATTGTTATAGAAAATAACGAAGAGGTGGTAAAAGAAATTGAGAAACATGGCTACATCTTTATGAAAGGCGAGGCCGCCGATGACGATATTCTCCTCAAAGCCCAAATAGAAAAAGCCTCCAGCCTCATAGCAGTGGTCTCATCAGATGCCGACAACCTTTTCATCACCCTGAGCGCCAGAGTACTCAACCCCAAGCTATACATTATGGCTCGTTCCAGCGGCGCCACCGGCGCAGACACTAAACTAGAAAGAGCCGGGGCTTCCAAAGTTATCTCACCCTATAACATCGGTGCTCGACGTATGGCACAGCTCCTCATCCGACCCACCGTCATCGACTTCATTGATTTGACCATGCACGCTGGTGAACTGGGCCTGCGAATGGAGGAACTTCTTGTTACCAAAAAAGCCCCTATGGCCAATAAAAACCTTATTGAATCTGGAATTCGTCAAAAATATGACGTTATTGTAGTGGCAATTAAAAGAAAAGGAGGAAAAATGCATTTCAACCCCGGCCCCAAAACGATAATCAGACCGGGGGACATATTAATTGTATTAGGTGAGCACAACCAAATTATTGCCCTAGAGAATGAAGTGTGACCTGATCAAGCATTTCCCGCACAGCCTGATCCAAACCCACATAAACAGCCCTGCTAATAACCGAATGACCGATACTCAATTCCTCTATGGTTTCAAGGGCGGCTATCCGACCGACGTTACGATAATCAAGCCCATGCCCAGCATATACCCGCAAACCGGATTCAAATGCCAGCTCCGCAGCACGCTCAATTAATTCAAACTCCTCGTCACGCTCTTTCCCTGTGAGAGCATCACAATAACGACCAGTGTGCAGCTCTACAAAAGTTGCCCCAAGCTCAGCAGCCATTTTAATCTGCTTTTCCTCTGGATCAACAAAAAGGCTCACAGGTATACCTGCCTTGAACATTTTGGCAATAGTTTTGCGTACTTTATTTTTTTGATCCACTACATTAAGACCACCCTCAGTGGTCAACTCTTCACGCTTCTCCGGGACCAGAGTTATCATATCTGGCTTAATATCAAGAGCGATATCTATTATTTCATCACTCATTGCCATTTCAAGATTTAATTTAGTTTTAACAGTCTCTCGCAGTACACGAACATCACGATCCTGTATATGACGTCGATCTTCCCGCAAATGCACAACAATTCCCGATGCCCCGGCAAGTTCGCAAATACCTGCTGCGACCACCGGATCTGGCTCCGAAACTCCACGCGCTTGGCGAACAGTTGCCACGTGATCGACATTAATTGCCAGTTGTATCATGCTCTCTCTCCTTACATTCTTTATATCGTGAAAAATTTGTTGTTCTTTATCCCACATAATCTGAGCTTCCTCTTCAGAACGTTCATGATCAAAACCCATAAGGTGCAAAAAACCATGGATAATGAGCTGAGTAAGCCGATCATGTAGAGAGATGGACATATCGACAGCTTCCCAAGCAGCAGTCTCCACAGAGATGAGTATATCACCCAAATCCTCAACTCCATCGCCCCCCATCCCAACCTCAAGAGGTAGTTCAACAGGAAAAGATAACACATTAGTGGAGCTGGCTCGATGCCGGTATTGTTCGTTATACTCGGCCATTTCCTTGTCATCAAGCAATACCAAGCTAACATCGGAATTGCGAGCCCCATAGGACCCCATCAAAGAGCCGAGTCGATTACGCAACAAATCTAAAGAAATAGGTCGACATACTCTCTCAGACTTGGATATTATAACGGGCATACCTTACCCCTCCCTTCGCCCCTCATAGGCCTTAATAATTTCTTGAACCAAAGGGTGGCGAACCACATCCGACTTGGAAAAATGTGCGAAATGAATTCCTTTTACATTTTTAAGAATCTGTTTCGCCTCCACCAATCCCGAACGAACCGAACCTGGTAAATCAATTTGAGTAATATCACCGGTTATAACCGCCTTTGAATCAAACCCAATTCGGGTGAGAAACATTTTCATCTGTTCCCTGGTGGTATTCTGTGCCTCATCCAAAATAATAAAAGAGTTATTTAAGGTACGCCCCCGCATAAAAGCAAGCGGAGCGATCTCAATAACCCCCCGCTCTACCAAATCCTCACTTTTTTCCCGCCCGAGCATATCCTCTAGAGCGTCATAGAGCGGCCTTAAATAAGGATTAACCTTTTGAGCAACGTCGCCGGGAAGAAATCCCAGCTTTTCCCCAGCTTCCACAGCTGGCCTGGTGAGTACAATTGATCGAACCCGTTCATTGATCAAATCGGAAACCGCCATGGCCACGGCAAGATAAGTTTTACCCGTACCCGCAGGACCAATACCAAACGCAATATCGTTGTGCCGAATACCTTCAATATAATTTTTCTGATTTATACTTTTAGGCGATATCATCCGACCTTTGGCCGCGATATACACTTTATCTAGAAAAATGTCTGCGAGCTTGGCACGGGGTGAAGCTCGCAAGATTTTAAGGCCAAAGGCAATATCCTGGGAATATACCGGGTACCCCTTACACACCATCTCATATAACTGCTCAATAAGGGAGGAAGACAATGAAACCTCATCCTCCTGCCCAATAAATCGCAAAGTATTACCTCTGCAATTCACGCTTACCCCAACAAGCTGCTCAAGAGTATGTAGATTTTTATTAAGATCCCCAAAAAGAGTCTGCGCCGCAGCATTATCAGGAAAGCTTAACTCCCTACTATGGTTATCCGCCATTACTTAATATTATACCAAATAATTATTTTTTAAGTTCTTGAGTAATTACGTTCTGTATTGCCTCAAGACTACGATCTTTTAATTTACGACCGTTTATGAATACGGTTGGAGTGGCCGAAACATCAGCTTTTTGCGCATCTTGCATATCCATGGCAACTTGCTTTTTAATCGCATCACTCTGCATATCTTTATTAAACTGTTCCATATTAAGGCCTATTTTCTGTGCTAGCTCAATAATTTTAATCATGGTCAACTTTGGCTCATCAAACAGAGCGTCATGCATTTCCCAAAATTTTCCCTGTCCATGGGCAGCCATTGCGGCTCTAGCGGCAGGCTCAGCCAGTTCATGCATCCGAAGCGGTAAATTCTTAAACACAACCTTCAATGTTTTCGTATTAGCTTTGGACACCTGGTCAATCAAGGTCCGCACACTTTTGCAATATGGACATTGAAAATCAGAAAAAACTACCATTGTAACTGGTGCGTCGGGATCACCTTTTACCGGAGAACCATTTATATTTATAGACGCAACAAAACTAACATCCATAACGGTAAACGATTTTTCTTCTTTATCTATTAGATATAATTTTTCACCCCGGGGCTCGATATCAATAGCATTAACTCCCTTACCCACTGATATAGATCCAACCGCTTTACCATCAGCACTAAAAATACGTACTTTTTGATCATCAGTCAGAATAAAAACCCTCTTGTTATCCAAAGTATGAACCACATCCAGAGGCGTAGCATCAAGCTTCCAACTGCGCTCAACCTGAGCTTCCAAATTAGTCTTATCCTGAGCCGGAGTTTGAGCCTGCAAAAGAACCGGAATAAGAAGTACGCTTAAAAATGCGACAAATAGTTTCATGAAAGCATCCTTTTGTAAAAGTAAAAGTAAGAGCAAAAAGCGAGAATCAAGTGACCAACGCCTATATATCACATCAGAATAGAACCAAATCCACTCACTATAATGCTCATCTCGATGCTTGGCAAGGGGAGGCAAACGATTTAGATCGGGAAATTTATTTCCTTACTTGCAAATCATCCCATGACATCGTACATAGAAATTGTGTTTAACCATCAGGCCAATCTACATTACATGGCTAACCGATCGTTTATCACTAACCTCTCGTAAACGTTCAGCAGTACTACGTCTGCGTGCGATGATCAAGCCGTATCCACATAGGATATAATATTGTTCACCGGCCTACCCACACACATACGCGGCGCTAACAAACGCTTACCTGACTGATATTGCAGAGCTTTTATCTTTAACCCCGTGAACAGTTACGACCTCTCACCTGGATTTAATACTTCTCTGCAGTAACAGTGTTTTTTAATTACCACTAAAATTCACCCATAAAATTTGAGAGTATAAAAATGAATAATTTCCTCACAACTTTCACTATCGGTTTAGCATTTTTAACATTACTGATCGGCTGCATGTCTACCACCTCAGTTCCAACGGAAATAACCAGTGACGGCCTGGGAACCATTTCCGATATCACCTCTGATATCACTTCCAGCACCTCTCCTGATTCTTCAAATTCCGATAATTCGGAAGCCGAAACCTTTATCCGTCAAAACCGAAACCGAATAGCAAGAGACATGGCCATGGGAACCGGAGAACACCTTGCTGCCCTCGCAATATTACTTAAAATCCCGACAGATAAACAAGACGAATTTTTTGACCTTTCACAACGAAATTTCACTCAAATATTTAGCTATAACGAAATTAATGAAAAGGAATTATTATATCGTATCACTGCACTCACCGCCTCCCTTACCCCCAACCCATCCCAGAAATCTTAAAAGAGTTAAGTTATCACAGGTAACGCTTCTTATGTCACATCTAACCATCTAATTACAACCAATAGACCAGAAACAAAAAAGGTCAAACCATCAAATTTTTTTTAACCAAGACCCTCTTACAGCCCATATATCTATTCTCCCTCTTAGCACCGCTATTCGTTTTTATATTTAATACTAACGTCCAGGGACAATTCCACCCTCCCACCCTTACCGAACTTCGTGCTCAAGCGGAAAAAGAAAAATTATGGCAAACAGCTCAGTGGCATGCCTTACTTCACTATCAAGCCGATTTATTCGGCTCTGGCTATACTAGCCGCATAAACTCCCCCTCATTTTTTCTTGCTCCAAACGGCAAAACCAACCCAAAGGCTGAGTTGCATGCCACCCTAGAAGCATTCTTTTCCAACTCCCATAATAACAAGAATACTCCATGTCGTTATCCTGCCAGATACCTCTGGTTGAGCAACCATTTAACAACAGGACATCCCACTCTACCTTCCCTATCATGCAGCCAACTTGAACAACGAATCTCCACACTGTACCCTTCGTCAATTTCCCTTATATTTCCGGAAAGTTATCTAAAAAACCCAGCCTC
>JAOTSI010000118.1 GCA_029865005.1 Desulfobulbaceae bacterium | reverse complement strand
TGTTGCTGCAACAGGAGCATAGTTGAATTATGTAACTGTTGTAGCAACACAGAAAACGGAAATAAGCAAGTAAGGTTTATTACTTTATTTTTAGCGTTTCTTAACCAGTAGCTAGTACCTATGAGCATATGACGACCCACAGAAAACTTCATGATTCACTTTGTAATCCCGACGAGTTCACCATTACTTACGAACTGGTGCCTGGTCCAGGTTCTAGCGGGCGCAGGATAGAGAGGTTGTTGGAGTTTGCCGCCTCGGCCCATCAGGATGGACGTATTAAGGCGCTTTCAATAACCGATAACCCCGGCGGGCACCCGGCCTTGGCCCCTGAGGCCATAGGCTCTGAAGTTCGACGTATCGGCATTGAACCTCTTATTCATTTTTCTCTCAAGGATAAAAATCGTAATCAGGTGGAAAGCCAACTTTTTCACCACAACAGACAGCACTTCCGCACTTTATTGATTATGGGAGGTGATTACCCACGTTCAGCTTACTATGGGCAAGCTAAGCCGGTTTATGACTTGGATTCGGTACAGATGTTACGTTTAATGAAGGATATGGAAGAGGGGAACTATCAAAAGCACTTCAAAGGAAGTACGTCTTCACCGGAGCGACTATCTATGTATGGTGGTTGCGTTGTTTCGCCTTTTAAAACCACCCAGATTGAACAATACCTGCAATACGGTAAGTTGATAAAAAAAGTTCGAGCCGGAGCGCGATTTATCGTAACCCAACTAGGGTATGATTGTTTAAAATTTACAGAACTTATGGAGTTTACTCAACGAGTCGGTATTAATGTTCCTATACTGGCCAATGTCTTTATTCCTTCCCTGGGGGTAGCTCGAATTATGGCTCGGGGGAAGATTCCTGGAATTGTATTTCCTGAGCGTCTTCTGCAGTGCATGGAAGAGGAAAAGAAGACTGGGCAGGGCGAGGAGCAACGCTTGGAGCGAGGTGCTAAACTCATTGTGGTCTTGCGGAGTATGGGCTATTCCGGGGTTCATATCGGCGGCAATAACCTTGATTTTGATAAGGTATGTTACCTGTTAAATCGAGCCGAAGAGTTGTGGGAGCATCGAGAGAATTTGCATAAAGATGTTCATTTTCCAGTTAAAAATACTTGGTACTCGAAAGATGAGTCGCAGTTGGTTAAAAGGTATGGGCCTCATTTTAGTTCCGGAAAATTACACAACATCATTCATAATTTTTTATTTGCACCTAAAGGAAAGGGGGCGCGGTTATTCGGCAAGTTTTGTAGGCTTTGCGGTTCTGCGAGTTGGTCTAATAACCTCTTTATTTTTATAGAGGCGGTGATTAAAAAACTACTCTTTTCCTGTCAAATGTGCGGAGATTGTACCTTAGCATATTCAGCGTATTTGTGTCCCCAGTCCGGTTGTCCGAAAAAGTTACTAAACGGCCCTTGCGGCGGGAGTCGGCATAATTATTGTGAAGTGTATCCTGATCGGTATTGTTTTTGGGTTAAAGTCTATAGGCGGTTAGGTGATAATGTTGAAATAGAACAGTTAGGTAACGAGCCCATTCTTCCTCCAAAGGATTGGAGCTTGGAGAATAGTTCTTCATGGATAAATTATTTTTGTGATCAAGGCCATGTCTGCCTCTCTAAGCAAAAAGAATTCGAGAGTTAAGGAATTGGGTCTTTTGACTCACTTTGGCATAGTTTATTTTGGTGTACATTTTTTTTATAGCCTGTCTGGATCTATAAACAAAATGCGCAAAGTTCAAGCGGCTAACAAAATCTAGAAAAAGAAAACCTATTTCTTTTGAATATAACTCTTGGTGTTTTCAGCCGGATAAGATAATATGTGAAAGATAAAGTACAATTTTTTTGACCGGGTTTTATGACATAATTGCATCCGTCACTATTCTGTAATAGATTGTTTTTTAAGGGAGAAAATCATGCGCCGTGCTTGGCATACTATTTCACTGGGCTTTGCAGCCGGGTTGATATCACTCAGTCCACTTTTCGGTAACAATGTCGAAGCAGCGACCTCACTCAATCTTAGACCTGTGGTCAAGGTGGAAGGACAAATCCAGACCTGGCTTAATGTGGGCATGGAAACAATGACCGGACATACCACTTATCAAATCGGTTATCCCGCTGTGGATCGAAACGGACTTGGTCAAGATGGTTATTTTCCTTTTAGTGAATTGGAATTTCCTTTGGATACCACTTATGCCACTGCTCATCTCCTCGGTATCTACGATGATCGTTGGGTTTTTAACGTCACTGCCAAAAAGAATATCACCGACCAAGATGATGATATGATCGACAAGGACTGGCTTACTGCATCTAACCCATCCCAGCTTGATGTATATTCGGATAGTAATGTTACTTCATTTGACGGCCTTATTGTCGATGTGGATCTGAGTCATAAGCTGGTGGATAAATCCTGGGGCTGGATGGCAGGCGGGGTTGGCTTTATGTATGAAAAGTTTGATTACGCCACTGCGTTGAAAACGCAATATTCTCCGTCGGGTTATCCTGGAGTATATTTTGAAGGTGCTAACTATGATACTCTGCTCTATGAAGTATCTTACTATATGCCTTACTTACTGGGCTCAATTCACCTAGAACCTTCTCAAAAATTCACCTTGGACGCCAGGCTGGGTTACGCGCCCTATGTCAAAGCTGAAGATCGGGACCAGCATCTGCTTCGTTATAAAGAAAACACCGGGGATATGGAAGGGTGGGCCGCCACTGCTTCGGTCAGCGCCAGCTATTATTTTACACCTTATTGGTTTGCTGCTGCAGGCTTGAACCATACTACCATCGACGTTGAGGGTGATATGTCGGCTAGCTTCTATGGAGTCTATGATCATACGGTAACTGAAAAAGCCACAAGCTCCCAAACATCAGCCTTCTTAACCGCAGGCTATCGCTTTGGACCATTTACCCAAGAAAATGGGGAGAAACACGAAAGACCCTGATTGCCCGTTTCTACAATCTCATAAGTTAAAAAAAGCATGTTCAGAGAAATCTGAGCATGCTTTTTTTTTGGGGAACCTGAGACCACTTACTGACTTGCGTTTTATTTAATCAGGTAGTTACTACCCATACGACCCAATACCTAACTTTTTTCTCGATACCTACCTTTACCAATCAATGTCGTCTGGAACGGGAAACTCCTCATAAGGGTCATATTCATCATCTGATTTCTTTTTAGGTTCGTTTTTGAAAATAGGTGTCTCTTGGTTGCGTTGATGTATTTTTTCTGCTGTCTCGGCACTCACAACGTGATACTGCTTCTGGTGGTCGACGATAACCAAGGTGCCATTGCTCAGCTGTTCTCGTATGGATTTAGTTACGTAGATTTTCATGATCTTTGTGCCATCTACGAAATTATATGGTGATCCTCCATCTTCCAGCGATACCTCGTTTGAGGTGATCAACTGACCAATTTGGGCTTCAATTTCTTTATTTTTTTGCTCTTGTCTATGCTTTAAATTAAGTAAACGATTGCGCTCTGATTCTTTTGCAATGGCTTTTTGAGCTGCTTGTTTGCTTTCACTAATAACTGGTTTTGCCTTTTTTCCTTTCCGCTGTTTTTTACTTGTTTGACGTTGCTCCTGTTTTGCTTTGTTTAGTTGTTTTTTATTTGCTAGCCCTGCTTTTAACAGCTGATCAGTAAGTGAATTACCCATGATTAAACCATCCTCTATAGGTATATTAAGTAGATATTTTAATATGTTATTATTAATCTAATAAAGAGCGTAATCAGTTCGTCTTTTTTGCATCAATGATGATTAATTGGTAATTGTTTACCTGGTTAAAAAATAAAGTTCCATAACATCGTGTTGGTAAGCGTTCCCCAGTGCTGCGGATGGATGTAAGTAAGCCGGTGAGTTATAGTTAATTCCATGTGAATCAGGCCAGATCGCGTGCAGACGTGGTGTCGGTGAACGATTACATTATTTGTATAATAATTTAGTTAAATTTACCCTTATCTTTTGATGAACTGAATAATATATCCTCTACTTTGATCTCTATCCATCACTCTTTTTGATATACTTCATTTCTTATTCTAATAGATGAAGCATTACCAGCCGTGGAGCAAGGATACAGTGACTTAAAAAAAAAATTAACGCTGCACTTTACTAGATTCATTACATACTGAAGCGGTGAACTATCTTAAGATTTGACACCCGGTATTAACCTGACCTATCCTAAATTATAGGAATTAGAATCCGCCAACCGTAAGGGTTCAGCAGTAGTTACAGCTGCGTGTGATCAGGCATAATTCACTTAGAATTACAATTTGTTATTAATATGTTTACACATATCTGAATCACTACTGGACCCTTATCCTATAGAAATTGTATAATTTTTGTAACTGTTCATCGGGTTGTGAAAAAGAGTTCCATAATATCGGATTGTTAAGCGTTTACCAGTGCTGCGCATGTGTGCAAGCAGGCCGGTGAGTTATAGTTTATAGTTAATCCTCTGTGAATCCGGTCTGATCGCGCCCAGGCGTAGTGCTGGTGAACGATTACATATTTTTCTATTAATGCCCGATGAACTGTTATACTCAATCATCGAAAAGGAACTACACGAAATATGGGGATTTATCCTCTTATTATTTTTTCTTCATAAATAATCCAACTTTTCATCAATTTTCAAGGAAAAGAGGATTGGAATGAAGGATAATGTTAAATCCCAATCTTTCCAATTGCCAATTATTGTCCTAAATTGGAATCAAAATTGTTTGCTACTTAATATTTTAACTCATCTAGCCGTTATCCTAAATAATTTTCATCATAATTCCACCTAGGGAGCCCAGGCATGGACAAGAGCCATCATGGAAGACGAGACAGGTTAGTCAAACAAAAACGACATGATAATTATCGAGCAAGTGGCAAATTGCCGGACCACACTATGTGTTCTGACTGCGGTTGCCTATATCGGGCAGGTCGCTGGACCTGGGTCGACACCCCACCCAAAAAACCGAATATGACTACTTGTCCTGCCTGTCAACGTATCAAAGACAATTATCCTGCAGGATATGTGGAATTGAAAGGCCAATTTTTCGAAAACCATTATCAAGAAATATCTAACTTAATAACCAATGAAGAAAAAATGGAAAAAACGGTATATCCCCTGGAACGTATCATTGCGGTAACTGGTGAGAATGATAGTACTTTGATTACGACCACCGGGGTGCATATTGCCCATAGAATAGGTAAAGCATTGCATCGCGCCTATCAGGGGGAGCTTGTTTTAAATTACGGTGAGGGCGAAAAAACCATTCGGGTTTCCTGGGCTAGATAAGGACAACTGCTTACCTATAACTGTAGTGGGGGTACCCACAAGGGGTACCCCCACAGCTCACAGCAAGATGCAAATTGATTTTATATTGCAATATCTTGCTGTTGTGAAATTTAGCCTGACGGCTATGGGGTACTATTCCCCCCTGCGGGTAATGCTTCTTTTAAGTAACTAAGGAATAATTACTTACAAAATTTTTATGTTATATTTTTTGTTTTCTTTTTAGGTCGATGCTTGCTTTTCCCGGTTTGGGAGGTAAAGCGTGCTTCTAAAGACTCTCCAGCTCAATATCACCCCAAGCTCCAAGATGTTTACCGGAGATGATTACTATTCCGTTCACCCCTTGGATTTTTTGACCAAATTGTAAACCTTCATTTATCCCGGCTTCCCCGCTGCGTACCTTATTGCCAATTGCGGTGGCGGCAGCGTCGGCCAAGGTTGTGGAGGTTGCTAAAGCTACCACAGCGTCTGAATCGCCGAGACTTAATGAGTGACCCACGGAACCAGAAGAACAACAAACCCCGCAGGGCATGGATTGAGACGTAATAACTAATCCGACTTTCCCGCTTAAAGGGGAATTACCGGCATGTATAGCCACTGTACTTGTCTGTTTTCTCGATATAAATAGGTCCCCTCCGTTTTCTACGATCACTTCTTCTACTCCATGAGCCAGAAGGCCGGTGCCGACATATTGTGCCACCGTACCGGCCACAGCGGCCATGGGGCCGACTCCGGTTTTTTCAGCTGCCTCCAGCATGGCAACAATAACCGGTGAGGCCTCAAGATCAATTCGTAAAGGTTCAAGAGATGTTAAAAATAAAGGGTTAGCTTTGATATATTCTTCTAAGATGGTACGTATCTTTAAAACAAGGGCCAAAGATTCATTTTCTACCTTAACCGGGGCTAAAATATGGAGATCTGTTTCAACTACTTTTACATAGGTGGAAATCAGTCCAGATTGCTGGATTCGTCGATAGGAGCGTTCCCTAAATGATTCAGGGGATTTTTTTCGTGAAGCTTTCTTTTTCATATTTTTTGATTAACGTAATGTGAACTCATAAATTCTTATGAATGAAGTATAATGAACAGTAACCACCCTCCATACGGACGTTTGGCAATTTTTACCAAGTTTCCCAAACCCGGATTCGCCAAGACCCGACTTGCGGCAACACTTGGCAATGAGGATGCGGCACGTATACAACAACACCTTACCGAACAAGTAATTAAGATGACGAGTCCCATCAGCTCTCAGTGTTCTGTGGAAAGAGTTGTGTATTATACCGGTGGTGCGGAGCAACAAATGAAACAATGGCTGGGAGATCAAATTGCCTTGGTAAAGCAACAGGGCAAAGACCTAGGCGAAAGGATGTTTACTGCTTTCCTGGAGTCCCGTCACAAAAATATCCATCGAACAATAATAATTGGGACAGATTGCCCTTTTATCGATCATCATTTATTAAATCAAGCCTTTTCAAGTTTAACCCATAATAGCCTAGTGCTTGGTCCGGCCACAGATGGTGGCTATTATCTTGTGGGAGTACGTACAGATCTTCCGCAAGAATCACTTGCGCTGCTCTTTGAAAATATCGCCTGGGGCACGGACACGGTTTATCAACAAACCTTGACTATAGCCGAGCGTCTCAATATTTCACACTTTAGCCTGCAACCACTTAATGATATCGACCAACCTGCCGACCTCAAGCATCTCAATTATTATCCCGGCCCGTAACGAAGCAGAGAACCTGGTACGGTTGGGTAAAAAGCTCAACCGTACAGGAATATTGGAAATTATACTCTGTGACGGCAATAGCACGGATAACACAGCAGAGGTTGCAAGAGATCTCGGCATGCGTGTTGTGACATGTCCCCCAGGACGCGGCATGCAACAAAACAGAGGTGCTGAAATAGCGCAAGGAGAGATACTCTTTTTTCTCCATTGCGACACGATTCCACCCCCTGATTTTTCTGCCCATATAAGATCAGAACTGGCCACTCCCGGAGTTGCTGTCGGAGCCTTTCGCCTCGCCCTGGATTCTTCCGGTACAACTTACAGATTTATTGAGTGGGGGGTCAGATTGCGTAATTCTCTTTTTGGGGCAGTATATGGCGATCAAGGAATATTTCTGCACCAAAAAACTTTCCACCAAGTAGGCGGCTTCCCAGATCAACCACTGCTGGAGGATTACGAACTCATTCGCCGATTACGTCCACAAGGCTCAATTGCCTTGGCTCCCGTTACCGTACACACTTCAGCGCGTCGTTGGCAAAAGCTGGGCCCCGTGCGCACTACCATTATCAATCAACTCATGATAATAGGCTATCACTTGGGAGTTTCACCGACAAAACTTGCCAAATGGTATTATCAACATCCCTAACCTTAACGTTTCATGTCCCTGAGTTAAGTAAAATCATGTTTGTTTAATTCAGCCTTGAGATTTACCCAAACTTGTAGGGGCACCCCTTGTGGGTGCCCGCTGAGCTAATTGAAAGAATAGAATTTTATTATTTTAATATTAACTGTTATTAATAAATAAATGCTTGTAGTTTAAAATGATTAAGACGGGCACCAACAAGGTGAGCCCCAACAGTCCGAGATAAGCTACAAGTATATTTTACAATTCAATACAATTACTTTACCCGAATTAGCCTGACTCCTATGCCTATGACCGCCCGGCAAAACCAAGAGCAACCCTTGTAAATCTTAAATCAACAACATTGCCTATAAAGGGAGCTTCTGCGGGTTTATGTAAATCCCAAGGATTATAGAACGAACAAGATTTTGCTTAAGTCAACAGTGACCCACCCTGAGCCCTATATTCTAGGTTTTTTTTTAATAAACAGAGGGGTAAAAGACTGCCTTCCGGGTAAAATAATATATTTTTCTCGCAGCCTTTAGGTTGTACCTGGGATCACCTACCTTAGGTTAGTTGTTTTTTATTGCTGGTTCTTTTCTGGTAAAAAGCTCACGTAACTCCTTATCATTGATAACGTCCTGTACCAACTTGGCACCTTGAGTAAGAAATGACGAGCATTGTGACCGCTTCAGTAGAGTATTGGTGGAGGATAAACTTGCACCGAGCACCATAAAAATTATGGAGCCAACAATATAGGCTTTAGCGCCTCCGAGCATAAAACCAAGGAAACGATTAAACCAACTAAGAACACTAACCTTTACTAATTTATGTAAAACAGAGCCAATTAAAATAACCGTCAATGCCACGCCGAGAAAAAATAGCCCAAAACTGGCAAAAAACGCTACCTTTGGGTTTGCAATATATGGCTTCAGGTAAGGTACGAGTTGATCAGAATACTGGGCTGCTAACAAATATCCTCCCACCAGGGCAAAAAAGGCAGCCAACTGTCGAATTATGCCTATCCATGCCCCTCGAATGAGGAAAAAAAGGAAAATTGCTATAATAATAATATCAAAAATGGTGAGATCCCGAGGGGAAATCATCTCAAGATGTCGTAGCAGTTCCTGAAAATGTTTATGCCAAAAAGATGAGGATTGGACCATACGTGCTAGATGGTTTAAAGTTACTTTTTATAAAAAGGGCTATCATACTTGCCCGGTTCGATTAACACCACGGCCCATTATACTTTATTGAATTGACATGACAACCGATACCGCCCATCTCTCTGATCACAGCGCTCTCCCAATGTTTTTCCAACCCATACCGGACTATTTTGCTGGATTGACCTTTTTTCACCGTCATTGCCGGAAACCAATTCCTCACCATATTTCGCTGATGGACCTGGAGGAAAATTTCCCGGAGCAAGACACAAATGGAAGGGTAAAGGGGCTGGATCTCTTATCGGTTAAAGAGAAAATTATATTTGATGATATAAAACATCCTAAACGAAAAAAACACTGGCTTGGTGGAAGAACCGCACTTAAGCATGCTCTACTCTCTCTTATGGGGCACAATATGCCTCTTGAAAATACAGGGTTTACCTCCCTGAGCATCCTTCCCGACAATAACGGGCGTCCTACCCTCACTTGGCCCTTTCACCAACCAATCCCATCTGTTTCTATATCTCACTCAGGTCGATATGGAGTTGCCATGGCGGCACATACAACCACTTGTGGAATTGATATTCAACTAACGACCCCCCGCATATTCAACGTTAGGGAGCGATTACTGAGTTCGGAAGAATGGGCACTCCTTCAAGCCTCTCTTACCATGCATGAGGATCAGGAAAAACTTACGATCATTTGGGCTGCTAAGGAAGCGGTTAAAAAAGGGATGCTCTACGATCAGCCGCTTATTTTCACCGGCATCACCCTGCAGGAAATCATAATCGGCAACCCTCTCAAGCTACTCTTTACCTGCGCTAATCCGCGTCATCCCTCGGCCTTGGTTCAGGTTATCGGGATTAATGATTACCAGCTTGCCTTTACTCAAGGAGGTACCGAACATGCCTGAATTACCGGAGGTGGAAGTAACACGTCAAGGTTTACTCCCCCACGTCATAGACCGCCGGGTAATAGATATTTATCGTAGCCCCTTTGCGCTACGCAACCCCGTGAGCGGTGAGTTGTTGGGGAAACATCTACGAGGGGCGACGATAACCGGCCTTCACCGAAGGGCCAAGTATTTACTTTTTCGATTTGCTGATAAAACCGTATTGATTATCCACTTGGGGATGACCGGGAAACTAGGAGTTTTTAACCCGGCTGACTCTCGAGCTAAACATGATCACTTCACTATGCTGCTTAGCGACAATATGGAAGTGCGTTATAATGATGCCAGACGTTTCGGCACCATACTTATCTGGCCGCCAGAGGTGAGTAAAAAAGAAGAACAACGTTTTTTCGGACCTTGCGGCCCGGAACCACTGGAGTCCGAATTCAACGCCCAGTACCTGTATGAGGTAGCGCAGAAAAAACGCACCCCCATAAAAAATTTTCTTATGGACTCCAGGATAGTGGTTGGAATTGGCAATATTTACGCCAATGAAATTCTATTTGAAACCGACCTCCATCCAGGCCAAAAGGCAAATACCATAACCCTAGCCACCTGGCAAAAGGTGGTAACCGCCACCCAGATAATACTCCGCAATGCTATTGCAGCAGGGGGCACCACTATTTCCGATTTTCTAAATGCAGGCGGAAAACCAGGATATTTTCAAATCCAACTCAAAGTGTATGGCAAAACAGGCGAGGCGTGCGAAAAATGCTCCTCAATCATAGTCAAAAAAGCCATGGCTGGACGTGCCTCATTTTTTTGCCCCCAATGCCAAAGGGAGCGCAAATCTTTATAGCAATAGGGTTGATGGGGACGCGAAAAAGCGTAGCGGCAAAATCTGGTTTTTTCTGGGCGCGACCCTCCCCAAAATCATCTCGTATACCAAATGAAAACATGTGTAAATTTGATTATAATCACATTGGTTATAGCGATTACCATTGCAATTATAACAATAAGTCTGCAGGT
>JAOTSI010000117.1 GCA_029865005.1 Desulfobulbaceae bacterium | reverse complement strand
AAAGGGTAAGAGTTCGGGCATACCTTGGAAAATAAGGCTTTCAAGTTCGGGCGGTAAGCTAGAACGATACCACCAGGCGGAGCATAGGAAAAGAGCGAAAGGAGCAAGGAGCCAAGTGGCGCAATAACGCAAGAGGGCATGACGGGATGGAATATTTTTTATGTTTGTGGCGGTGATGCATCCGAAAAGTCCTGCGATCATGATGGCTAGAAAGCTACGAAAGAATAGAGCGGGCCAGAATGAGGGATTGAAGAGTCCTGACCAGAAGTTTCCGTTGTTCAACCATTCACCGGGAGTGAGCATAAAACCTATGATCCCGTTAATAATGAAAAGCGACATCCAGGCGCTGATGAAATATATCCAGCCGATGGTGGTGTGCAGACGGCGTTCAAGACGGTCAAATGTATAAAAATATATGAATAGAGCTGTTATCTCTATTACAAAAAAGACCCATTCTATAGCCCAGGCGAAAACAAAGGTATGGATGAGTTTGGAGGTTGCGGCAGGGTTAAGTAAAGCGATAGTGAACCAGATACCTACCCCACTCATGCCTCCTGCAACCATGGTTACTAGAAGGAAAAACTTTGTATGAGTGTAGAGGTAGCTACGGATGACCGGATCGTTGTCACGGTAGCTTTTGATTTCTGTTAATACAAGAAATAGACCGCCACCGACAGCAAAGTGGGAAATGTAAACGTGGAAAATGGCGATTACAGCGATGAGGAGACCACCGCCTGCTTCAGTTAGTTGCCATACGGGGTAATTCATGGGCGACCTCCCTTAAGCTCGGTAGCCTTAAAGGCACATTTTGCCATCCAACCGATAAGGATGATCCCGCATAGAAAACAGATTAGGAAGATGATAAGGGGTGAGTATTGAGGGTTAATGGTAAATTCGGAAAGGTGAAAATAAGGTCCCAGATGGATGGCGCGTACAAAATCCCGGACTAGAACCATAAAGAAAATGGTTACCATGGCCCAGTATAAAGTAGGAATGACCCTTTCTTGCAGGCCGTTGTAGATCGCAAGTAAACCAGTAGTGATCCCAGTGAAAAGGGAGATTGTGAAAAATAGTCCAATTGGTGTAGTTATTCCTTTGTTTAGAGGGTGGAGGCTTTCGAGAAACCAAAATCCAACTGCAAAATTAACAATTGTGGTGAGGCTGAAAATTTTGCAGCCGTAGCCGATTTTGTTGTAGGCGCTAGTGTAGCCTCGTTGGTAGCGAAATTTATAAAAAAGAGCAATAGAGAGTCCGCCAATAGCAATGGCTGAAAGAAGGAAGTGAAGGTACCGAGGAGCAAGTGTGGGATCTGAGAGGTTGAGGAGTAGTCCGGATGGATTGTCAAAGTAGCGGATCCAGCTCTCTGGACGTTCCATCATTGTTATGTTGTTGCAGATGATAAAGGCGATGGATGCCATGCCAATGGTAGATATTCCAATGATGATACTACGAAAGGGGTATATTTCATCATAACGCATTTTAAATATGTAGGCTGCGTAGTAGCTGATAATGAGCAAAATAATCACGGAGAGCCAAAAGACTCCCATGAGTATTGAGCTAGTGAACATAAAATGTCCGTAAATATTCTGAAGGAAAAGTAAAGGGGCAACGCCGAAGTTGACCGTGAATCCTATTAGAAATGGTAATGTTTTAGAAATATCTTTGCAAATTTGTTTGTTATCGCATTTCCCTCGAATATTTTCCCAAAAAGCTATGATGCTGATTCCAAGCATCGTGTTCATTAAAATTAAGTGAATATAAAAAGTTAAGATGAGAAGTAGTTGAAACCAAAATGGCTGCACCTGAAGTGGGTCAGGTGTAGGGATAAGGAATTTTGGGTTCATTCGGCCTCCTGAGTATTTAGATTATTTTTCCAAATAAGACTTGGAAAAATAGGTAGTTTTTCTTTATTAATCATAAAGTGTTGAAAAAGCTTTTCAAAAGCCGCGTAAAAAATAAATTCTTCTCTCTAATAGTAAGTCGCTTGTCTTTTAAGGATTTTTATTCATTCTTTTGTCAAAGCAGTAGACGCTATGTATTATGATGTAACTGTTGTCTTGGTAAGGAAAATGGTTACAAAGACAAGTAGGTAAATAAAAGATTCTGAGATGGAATCTATCTTTGTTGAGTTGATAGTTTTAAAAATAAAATATCCAGTAAATATACTTTATTAGTACGTTTCGTTAACGTATAATTATTATAATTTTTATTATACGTTATTTTATAGGTGGTTGTCCACTGTTCATGATAAAAATTATTATCCTCAATATTAGCTAGCGGGTAATGCAACTTGCTTGCATGTAAACTTATATTTTTGTAATAGCACACCGGTGTAGTAAATTCGTGCAAACGTAGCCAGGTCACAATGGATTTTAAGTGCGCCCAGAAAAAATCGTGCGAAGACGTGATGCTGACGAAAAGGTATCTTGCTTAAGCGATAACTGTCATTGCATTAGTATGTTGGTTGTTTGCGCTAGATCTATATTTTATTGTTGTGTAGAGGGTAGATGATAGGGCAATGCTGTAGGTTTGAGCAGGAGTTTTTAATTTTACTAAATGTTTAACATATATGAATGTTATATGGTGGCACTGTGGGCAATGTTGTTGATTTTCAGCTTTGCAAGGGTCGTGGGTGTTTTGCCGTGTGCCTACAAGGAGTGTTTCTATAGATTCCTGAAAAATAGAAGACTTTTTTAGTCAAATTTCAATTAGCTCAAGTGAAATCTTGTCCGTTCAATCGTGCCTCGGGACTGGTATGGAATGTATGATCACCCCATTATGGGTTCTCGTCTCTGGCTAATTTAAAATGGTTTTTTTAAGTCAACAATATAGCCCTTTGTAGCAGCACCTTAATTATCAAATCCTCAAGTTAGCCTTCCTAGTTATATTTATTGTTTCAATAGGTTCAACTAATTTTACCTAAATCAGGATGCCAGGGTCTGAATTTCAATGACTTATTGATTTCCAAGACATTGAGTCAACAGCAATCCACCCACAGCATCTGGTCTTAATCTTGAAAATAACAAAAAATATAACTCAAATATTTTGTAAAAGTATTATTTTTCATCTCGTTGGAGGTTTTAAGGGGGTAAGGGGCTTTTTGGGCTTGGAGTAGGGCGCATAATGCGTCCTTTTCTTGTGTTTAGTTGGCGCATTTTGCGCCATGTCGTGATGGTAAAGTTGTAAAGGATTGTTTTAACTAGGTGGTGAAAACTAGAATGTATATATTATTTTAAATCATAATTAGGAGACGTTGTGGGGGTAGGGGCTGCGTATAAGCCGTACTTGTGGTGTTGGTGGTTTGAGTTTTGCAGAAGAGGCGGGTGAGGATTGATTCAAATGGATACTTAATTTCGAGTTTCTGCGAAATTTTATATAGCACAAGGGGGTAGAGATGATAGATGAAAAAAAGGCTATTTTTACAATAGGAGTTGCAGCGCAGATGCTGGATGTTCATCCGCGTACTTTACGTATTTATGAACAGGAAGGTTTGGTAAAGCCGCTGCGTAAAGGTAAATGGCGTTATTTTACAATGAATAATATTCGTTGGATAGAATGTTTGCGTGAGATGATCCATGTCCATGGAATATCCATTCCTGCTATTAAAAAGCTTCTGTTGTATACGCCATGTTGGAATATCTCTGATTGCTCCAGAGAGAAGCGTGAGAGCTGTGTGATATGTAAAGTGGAGCCTCCTATTGTTGTTAAGGGTAAGGCTAAAAGGCAGTCGCGATCGGAAAGCGTAGCTGTTGTTTAGTATTTATTTGTAAACTTATTTTTGAAAAGAGTTTTAAAATATCGGGTTGTTCGTTGATATTGAAATTATTGTACGACAACCCGATTGTTGTAGTATGCCGTTTAAGCGGTTTTCCGCCCTGCCTTTTCGTTGTTCCTTCGCTTATCTTTGTTACTTGCAAGCTTATTTTATTCGGGGTATTCTGATCAATTGAAAATATTAAAATAATATTTTACTTTTTAAGTGTAAAAGGAACTAACTGTTTTAATAGGTTATAATTTTTAATTGAGTTACGATGGATGTCGGTTTTTTTGGAAATAGGTATGTTTGATTATATTTTTGTTTCCGGTTCTTTTTAGTTGATTTCTTCTCACTCATCTTTATACCAAAAAAAATAAATTGGAAAAGAAATGCAATTACTTCTAGCGGCGTTTTGTTTGCTTCTTGCCATTAGCGGTGCGAGAGATTCCTATGCAGATAATGGGGGAGGATCTCAGCTAACTATACGTAAAAATTTTAATAGGTTAATCGAATCTAAAAGTTGTCGATCTTGTGATTTGTCAGGAGTAGATCTTAACAGGGTAGATCTTTCCGGGGCGGATCTTGAAGGAGCTCACTTGGTTGGTGCCAAATTATTTTTGACTAATCTATCTGGTGCTGATTTGCGTAATGCGGATTTACAGGGGGCTGGGCTAGGAGGGGCAGATTTAGCGGGAGCGGATTTACGAGGAGCAAATCTTACCGGAGCTATGCTGGGCGGTGCTTATTTAACAGGTGCTATATTTGACAATGATGCCTTTTCCCTATCATCAGATAAAAAAAAATCAAAAAACGATGAAAAAAGCATTTCCAGACAAAGCGCAACGGATTCACTAAGAGAGATTAAAAAGCATGAAGTAGTGGTTCGTAAACGGCGTGATTTTGAACATGCCCCATTAAGGTTATCCGAGTATTTTTCTAAACGTGACCATGGTCGGAAAATAAAGGAAAAAAAAGATGTTATAGCTCAAAAAGTCGATGTGGCAGATGTAGTGTCTTCTCTGAAATTAAATAATAAATACAAAGAGGAAGTCGGTGGGGAGAAGGAGCTCAGGAGTGCTAAAAAATTGTTTGTGGTTGCAAATGCCGTGACGAATTTATCAGGTGAAACCATGTCGATTAGGGAAGGGCAAGTAGAGCATGATAGGAGGACTAGAGAACTTTATCAGTTGGTGGAACGTTTGAAAAATGAAAATCAGTGTGTGGCTTGTGACCTTTCTGGTGCTGATTTGTCTGGCTTGGATTTACATGATGCTGATTTGGAAAGAGCTAAACTTTTTAACGCTAATTTAAGGGAAGCTGACCTCAAGAATGCGAATCTTAAGGGCACTGATTTGCGAAAAGCCGATTTGCGAGATGCTGACTTACGTAATATTGATCTTTATAAAGCTAATTTGAGTTATGCAAATTTGACCGGGGCCGATCTGGTTGGAGCGCTGCTAGATTCCGCAGAGTTGCTTGGCGTACAGGGGCTGGGGCAGGGAGAGTAATCAAACTGAGTTGTTCAAGAAGCACGGTGTGAATCTGGGGTGCTTATTGTTTTTTTAAAGAAATATTTGTTTTCTTGTTTTTTAGTAGGTAAACATCCTTGACAGTTGTGGGTGTTTTCGATATATTTCATTTTTTATACGAATTTTTGTTAATATAGATAATATTTCGTTCGGAATAGAGTAATTGGTTGACATAAGGAGATATTTTAATGGCCAATCATAAGTCCGCTCTTAAGAGAGTGCGTCAGAATACTGTTCGTCGGTTGCGAAACCGAATAAATAAAAGTGTGATGAGAACTGCAGTTCGTCAAGTTGAAGAGGCAATAGTGTCCGGTTCCGAGGATAAAGCCCGTGAGGAACTGTTAAAGGCTGTGCCGATTATCCAGCGCACAGCAGTAAAAGGAACTATTCATAAGAATACAGCGTCCCGGAAAGTTTCCAGGTTGACCAAAAGGGTTAACGGGATGCAGCCTTTGGCATAGTTTTATTTCCGAGTAAATGAAATTGTGGATAAGATAAGCCATGGAAGAGGTAACAGCTTCCATGGCTTTTTTTGTGTCCGAACGAACGACTTTGGAGTAATTATTCAATATTGTAAGGAATTGGAAGGAAACAAATTGAGCAAAAAATACGAAGGATATATTTTTGTTTTCAAAGCTAGATAATAGGCATAGATGGATTATGTTAATATTACTGTAAAATAGAAAACTAATAAAATGATTTGTAAGATTGTTAATTTATTGCTTTCGAGTTCCTAAAGGGGTTCATTCTTCATTATGTATTCTCCCAGTCCGGTTGATTTCTTTGAGATGTCGGCTAAGTGTGGATTGATTCCGGTCCACAGAACCATTATAGCCGATCTTGATACCCCGTTGACCATATACGCTAAAGTGGCCAACGGAGAAAAGCACGCTTTTCTGTTTGAAAGTATGGAGGGCGGTGAAAAATGGGGTCGGTATTCATTTATCGGTACAGATCCGATGGCTGTTATTACCAGTGATGGTAACGAGCTGACTATAATGGAGTCAGATAGTCAATGCGCTGAAGTAAGAAAGGGAGTTAATCCCCTTGATGAAATGCGCGAGTATCTTTCGTCATTTGAGGCTCAATGTGTTGATGGATTGCCAAGGTTTTATGGCGGAGCCGTTGGATATCTTGGTTATGACATGGTGCGTCATGTTGAAGATATTCCTGATCGCCATTCATCCCTCGGTTTGCCTGACAGCTCATTTATGATTCCTCGAATGGTTCTTGTTTATGACGCGGTACGGCAGTGTGTAACAGTGGTTTGTAATGTCAAGATCGGTCCTGATGTGGATGCGGTAAAGGAATATGAACTGGCAACAAAGCGTATTGATGAATTAATAACACTTATTCGAAAACCGCTACCCAAAGATTTTGCCGTACATGCATCGGGGTGCGCTCCCCATGAGTTTAAATCCAATATGGATGAAACTTCCTTTAGCGCTATGGTTGAGCGGGCCAAAGAATATATTCTCTCCGGTGATATCATTCAGGTCGTTGTTTCTCAACGTTTTCAAACTACTACCAGTCTTGATCCTTTTACTTTGTACCGGGCGTTACGTCATATCAATCCCAGTCCTTATCTTTTTTTCCTGCGTCAGGGAGATGTGGTGCTTATCGGTTCGTCACCGGAAATTTTGGTACGGGTTGAGGATGGTGAGATTGAGTTGCGCCCTATTGCTGGTACCAGAAAGCGGGGATGTTCCGAGGCAGAGGATCTTGCCCTAGAGAAGGAGTTGTTGGCTGATCCCAAGGAGCGGGCTGAGCATCTTATGTTGGTGGACTTGGGTCGTAATGATGTGGGCAGAGTGGCAGCCAACGGTACGGTTACGGTTAAGGATCTTCTGGTTGTCGAACGATATAGCCATGTTATGCATATTGTTTCCGGGGTGGAGGGTAAACTTCGGGAGGGAAAGGATCAGTTCGATGTTTTTAAAGCGTGTTTTCCTGCTGGTACGGTGAGTGGGGCAGCTAAAATAAGAGCAATGGAAGTCATTGATGAGCTGGAAGTCCAAAAGAGAGGTCCATATGCCGGAGCGGTAGGTTATTTTGGTTTTTCCGGCAATATGGATTTCTGTATTACTATTAGAACGTTTGTGATGAAAGGACCTGATCTATGGGTACAGGCTGGAGCAGGAATTGTCTCCGATTCAGTACCGCAGAAGGAATATGAAGAGACGATCAATAAGGCAATGGGATTGCGTAGAGCTGTTGAATTAGCAGAAGAGGGATTTTAGCCGTGCTCGTTATAATAGATAACTACGATTCATTTACATTTAATATTGTACAGACTTTGGCGACTAAACCACCCAGCGGACTAGCCGATTGGAGTGCTCCCGACATTCGAGTATTTCGTAATGATAAGGTTACTGTAGAAGAGATAGCCGCGATGGAGCCGGATAGGTTGCTTATTTCACCCGGTCCTTGTACTCCGAAGGAAGCAGGTATATCAGTTGAAGCTATTCGGTATTTCAGTGGAAAAATTCCGGTCCTCGGAGTTTGTCTCGGGCATCAGTCCATTGGAGAGGCTTTTGGCGGCAATGTTATCCGAGCCGGTCGGGTAATGCATGGTAAAACCAGCCCAATGCATCATGACGGCAAAGGGGTTTTTACCGGTTTGGATAATCCTTTTGATGGAATGCGTTATCACTCTTTGGTGGTGGAGGAGAGTAGCCTCCCTGACTGTTTGGTTGCCACGGCTCATACTGATCAGGGAGAACTTATGGGCGTACGACATAAAACCATGGCAGTGGAAGGTGTACAATTTCATCCGGAATCTATAATGACTGAGGTGGGTATTGTTTTACTGCATAATTTTTTACGACCTGATTACCCGGAGTTGTATGTTTAGTAGTTTGCCGCCAGGAGTTTAGTGAGAAGTTACTGAGTAGGTATTGCACTGGAGTTAAATGTAACGTGGATGTTATTTATTTAATCACTTCTGGTTATCTAAGAATTAATGTAACCGTTCACAGGATTAAAGAGAAAAGTTTTACAACATCGGTATGGTAAGCGTTTACTAGTGCTGCGGATGTTTGCAAGCAGGCTATAGTTAATCCTATGTGAATCCGGTTTGATTGCGCGTAGACATGGTGCTGGTGAACGCTTACGAATTAACAGGGGAGAGATCATGATTAGAGAGGCTGTAGCAAAAGTTGTTACCGGTAAGGATTTGGATGAAAAAGAAATGATCGGCGTGATGCGTGAGATCATGAATGGTGAAGCAACGGATGCTCAAATAGGTTCATTTATTACCGCATTGCGAATGAAAGGTGAATGCATTGACGAGATTGTCGGTGCGGTTCGAGTTATGCGTGATAAGGCTACCTTTGTTGATACTGGTATTGATACTTCTGCCGGTGAAACTCTAATGGATATCGTGGGAACCGGCGGCGATGGTTCCGGTACTTTTAATGTATCCACAACCACTTCTTTTGTGGTGGCCGGTGCTGGGGTAACGGTTGCTAAACACGGAAATAGGGCAATCTCATCCAAATGTGGCAGTGCCGATGTGTTAGAAGGGTTGGGGGTGGATCTTTCCATGTCGGCAGATAGGGTTGGAGAGTGCGTGCGTAAGGTTGGGATAGGTTTTTTGTTTGCCCCCATGTTACACGGTGCTATGAAACATGCTATCGGACCGCGTCGAGAAATCGGCATCCGTACTATTTTTAATATTCTAGGACCAATGACTAACCCAGCTGGGGCTAATGTCCAGCTTACCGGAGTATTTGCCAAGGAACTTACCACCGTGGTTGCCGAAGTGCTCGCACGGCTCGGGATGAAACGTACTTTGGTGGTTTGGGGCGAGGGGAATCTTGATGAGTTAACCATCACAGGCCGGTCCCATATAGCGGATGCTGTGGATGGTAAAGTTACTGATTACTCAATAACTCCTGAGGATGTCGGCTTGGCTAGGGCAAGTTTGGAGGATATCAAAGGCGGAGCCACGGTGGAAGAGTCTGCAGCTATGGTCCGGGAAGTGTTGAGTGGGTCTAAGGGAGCTAGGCTTGATATAGTATTACTAAATAGTGGTGCAGCATTGCTTGCGGCTGGTAAGGTAAGAGATATGAGCGAAGGTGTGAAAGAGGCTCGGTCGATTATCGAATCCGGTGCAGCGATTAAAAAATTGGATGAACTTGTCTCGTTTTGTCGAGGCTGAGAATATAGAGAAAGAAATATCATGATACTTGACACAATTGTAGCGAGAAAAAAGGAAGAGGTAGCCGCTTTACGTAAGAGCGGTATTTCTGTCCCTGATCTTGAAATTGCTCCGCCCCGTGGTTTTTATAAGGCCCTGGTGGAGTATGATGGAGTAGCCATTATTGCTGAGGCTAAAAAAGCTTCACCGTCAAAAGGGGTTATTTGTCCTGATTTTGACCCGGTGGAAATAGCGCGGAATTACCTACGAGGCGGAGCTCAGGCCATGTCGGTGTTAACCGATGTGGATTTTTTTCAAGGTCATATTTCTTATGTCCCAATGGTGCGGGCAACGGTTGATTTGCCGGTGCTACGAAAGGATTTTATTATTGACCCGCTTCAAATTGAAGAAGCTGCTGTTTACGGTGCCGATGCTATACTGCTCATCGCTGCTATTTTGGATGTTTCTCAGTTAAGGGATTATCGACAAATAGCCGAGGGGAAAGGTATGGATATCCTGGTGGAGGTTCATGACGAGGCGGAACTTGAAAAGGCTTTAAAGGCTGAAAGTACCCTGGTTGGAGTTAATAATCGTAATCTCAATGATTTTCATGTGGATTTGGAAACAACCTTTCGGTTAAAAAAAGAAATTCCATCTTCTATTCCGGTGGTAAGCGAATCTGGTATTTCCACAGCTGAAGAAATGGCACGGTTGCGTCAAGCGGATATTACTGCTGCTCTCATTGGTGAGAGTCTTATGCGGAGTCAGGAACAGGGGAATGCCCTTCAACAATTATTGATGACATAATATAATGAATGGTTCAAAGGCTCGAATACGTCTTAAAATGTGCGGCATCACCAGGCTTGTCGACGCTATGGCTGGGGTTGAAGCTGGGGTGGATGCCCTTGGTTTTATTTTTTATAAAAAAAGTCCCCGTAATATTGACCCAGAAGAGGCCAGGTTAATAATTGAGCAGTTACCGCCTTTTGTGGATGTGGTTGGTGTTTTTGTCGACAAGAAGCGTAGTGAAGTTGAGGAGATTATACAGTATTGTTGTCTAAATTATGCCCAACTTCATGGTAATGAGTCCCCGAAGTATTGCGAGCGATTGGGTCGCCATGCCGCGCCGTGTGGAGTGATCAAGGCACTTAGGGTAGGCGGTGATCTAACTGCAAAAGATGTTGCTCCTTATCAAGAGCATGTTAAAGGCTTTTTGCTTGATACCTACCGTAAGGGGCAACCTGGTGGGACTGGAGAGAGTTTTGACTGGTCTCTGGTTCAGGAATTAAATTTTC
>JAOTSI010000416.1 GCA_029865005.1 Desulfobulbaceae bacterium | reverse complement strand
AAGATGCTGGTGCCTTTAGGTAGCACCAAAGATTTCGATCCTGCCCCTGCAGCCTTTGCAATCAACTGAAGTTTATCAGCCATTTTTATCACCTCTATTGTCTGTATCTCCAAGTGCCAGCCAGCGAAGGAAATCTATCGTTGACAGCAGTATAGCGAAAAGCCACTCCGCAGTTCTTGCAAGTAAATTAATCATGGTGTCCTCGTATCTGTGAATCCGTGTTCAGCAAAAAGCTCCGCTTCAGTAACGTCTGCCGGGGCTTTTGAAAGTTTTGTCGCAAGCGCCTCGTACAGCTTAGTTAAAGTTGGTCTGGAGATGCACGTAATGTCCGGGGGGAAGGCTACGTTATCGGTTAGCGAGGTGGTCATGTTCATATAAACCTCGTCCCCATTGTTAACACAAATCCCATATTCATCGGTATAGCTCATGGCGGCTCCTAGGCGGTGTATGTCCAGACTTGCTTATTAAACCCTTCTACATCCGGGTCGTTAACTAGCTTGTAAATGGCGTCCTGGTAAATACCGCTCGGTGCGGCATTGGTGCCACCAACGTTAAATGTCGGGGTAGCATATGTAAAGTTTGCCCTGTTATTATATGCGTCTAGGCAAATTTGATCTACTGCGGCTTGGGTAAGTCCATTGTTTTGTATTTGATAATTTTGCAAGCTACTTGCAGCTACAGGAATTCTGATACCTGAATCAAAATAACAATTGTAGGCGTAAAAACTAACTAAACTACTTGATATACTTGTAGTATTTAGTTGGCCACTAAAATACTGGTTATCACGAATATTGATAGTCGACACAACATTGCTAAGATTTATACCGGTAAAGTTTCCAGACATACTTGTATTCGGTACCACTAAATATACGCAATTATCTATATTTGCATAGGCGCGAATAAGATCTCCAGTCATATTAGTGTTGTCAAACAGAGTTAAACTTATTAGATTATTTAATTTGGTGAGTTGTAGGCTGCTTACCGTACTAACGATACCATCAGCATAAAAGTTTATCCCAGTAACATAACTCTTAACCGCCTCAGTGTTTACCAAGCGAACCGTCAAATTCCCGGTCCCGGCGGTTTTGGTGTGGCTGAAGCTTGCGGCCTCGTATGTAAAAGTTTTGCCGGTAGATTCTACCACCACCCATTTAGGGGTCGGTCCACCACTCACAGTAAGTGCGGGAGTAATCGTATCATTCGTAGAGACAAATGCTAGAACACCTTGGCCGCGTGAAGGCATCGCCCTGCCGAACATTCTTCTAAAAGGTGTGGTAATTGCTCTTGACCCAATCATGTAAAATCCTCCTTTGATGTGTCAAATTTTACCACACCAAGATGAAATCCGCTACTCATTACCTGGCCTGTACTGTAACACCTACCGCTACATTCAGGCCCTCTCAGCAAAACTACCTTAGCCAGAGGAGATTAAGCAACGTGCTGAGAGGGCCTTTGACATACTCAACTGTAAATCAATGCACATAAAAGGTCAAGGACAAAATGATTCGTAGGTTGATTTACAGCAATATTTTTATTCGGCTACTTCAGGGTCCTGGTCAGTGGACGATTCAGGTGACGGCTCGGGAGCGGCGACCCCGACAGTCGGCCCGGTAGATGTGCCGGATCCGACAGCTTTGGTGTCGTTAAACGAGCCATTTACATCTTTATAAACGTAGGTGCGGTTATCAGTCCCGGCCAAGGCAGCCACTCCGACTGCCGTCTCATAAGTAAAATGGGCCATGCCAAGAGCAATAGTTCCAGGGGCGCTGGCAATCTTAGCCGTAGCGTCTCCGGCAGCGCGCAACCCTTGAGCGAATCCGGTTTCGGGAACTTTGGTTTGTGCCACTGCGGCCACAACATTGTCAAATTTAGATGCGATAATCGCACTTCCGACGTTTACCTCGGTGGTGGTAACTGGTTTATTCTGATCGTCGAGCCTTGTCGTGAATACTACGGTTGGCATGGCTGCGCTATCGATCAGATCTTCAACCATCTCCATGACGGATTCGACACCCTCCACATGCGCGTCATACTGATTCCGGCCGGAATCGTTATTGTTGGAGGTCGGGGAGAGCATCCCACAACCTCCCAGTAAAACCCCAATACCAAGTAACACGAGAAACTTTTTCATATTTACCTCACAGTTTTATTTGATTTATTCCCTGACCATCTCGCAATTGCTCATCAAGAGCAAATAAAGATTCTTTCGACAACTTCACATATCGGCCATATTTCGCCACATATTTTTCAACCGAGCCCTTTCCTTTAACAGTATTGTAGTATTTTTTCCAGTACATAGCGTACGCAAAAACATCGGTGACGTCTTTCGGGAATGGTTCCGGGATGAGAATATATTTCAGCCGGGCCATGATTACGGCGTAGGCGAGGTTGTGTATTGGAAGATCTGTAATGTACTTACCGCCAAACCTTAGTATGCCATATACGTTCGCTAGCGTGTACCGCAACACCTCATCCTTCTTGAATCTCCGCTCCCACACATCCCTGGCAGTGCTAGGCTCCATCTGAAATGGTCCCCGAGCCGGGCCGCCCCCTTTCTGCCACAGGTAAGTGCCGAAGTCAGACTCTACAGCGGCGGTGCCGAGAAGCTGGACCAGCGCTTGGATGGAATAAGTGTCGGTGTCACGCAGGACTGTGCCGATGAAAATTGCGAATTGTTTTGGGTCGTACATGGTTAACTCCTTTTGGTTGGTTCTTCTACCCAGACGCAAGGTTTCCTGGGAACGTACTTTATGAATCCGAGGTCTACAAGTTGGTCGAATGCTTTGCGGAACATTCGATCGCAGTTTATATATCCACTATTTACATATCCTGCCCAATATGGTCGGATGGCGGTTGCCAATACTCTTGATTTAGTGGCCTTTTTATGTTTTAACTGTTTTATTGCTGCTTCTATGCCTGCGCCAAAAATAGTTGAAACATACATAAATACATCTTGGTGCCTATGTGCATTTCCTTCTATGCAGCCCTTACATCTCCGCACCCAACCGTCGCGATCCTCCAACAATTCTTGGTCCGGGTATTTCATACACACATAGCTGCCTTTCTTTCCATTGATCCCTATGTTATCACATATAAGACCGAAATCAGGACTCTCGCACAACAACTCTCCGTCTTTGTTTCTGAACATATTTTTTCTTGTTGACATGGTTAACTCCTTTGGTCCAAATGTTTGTCGAGGTCAATTAGATCTCCCCAAGACTCTCCGATTTTCGCATCGACCGGGAATTTTATCGGAAGATCTACGCCCCACGCAGCTTTATATGGGAGATTTGACAGCGCTTCGCACATATCTACCGCAGCTTTGGCAGCTTTCTTTTCCGGGAAAAAAAAGAACAGTCCATCGTGTAGCTCGTAGTAAAACTTCCCATCGTATTTTGGAAGCATGTTCTTCGCTACGGCCATGGCCAGATATTTTTGATCCCCACCAGTCCCTTGGATTG
>JAOTSI010000116.1 GCA_029865005.1 Desulfobulbaceae bacterium | reverse complement strand
CTGATGCAGTTATGGGCGATGAGCCTTTTGCCTCACGTTTACTAGCCAAGGATAGTGTTTTTTTTCTGGCCAACCTGGCTGAACCTGAGACGGCCAAAACCATCGCTGGTTCCAATTTCCTGCATGCAGCTATCGAGACCCGAGGCAATATGATCAAAACTAACCCTGTTGCGGTCGAAAAGATGGTGCGGATGTTGAAACGCTCGCTGCATTGGGTGGAGACGCACAGCGCTGAGGAAATAGCTGATACGATAGGAGTTCTTGATCTAGAAGAACGGGAATCCTTGGTCATGGCTCTTAAGAAGTATCCCCGTGCCTACAGTCGGGATGGCAAACTGTCAACGGCTCAACTCAAGGAAACAGAGCTGTTTTTTCATCATGGCAACCAGGGGGATTCTTCCGCGCAGGATCTTCGACTGGAGGAAATGGTAAACGATACGTGGGCTGGCAGGAAGGAGTGACATGTCATACAAGTCGATAACCAAACAGGCAACGCAACGGCTGGTATTCAGTCTTGCCCTGTTCGTGGTGGTTGTGTCAATTTCGACCGCATTATTTTACCATCATATTCTCAATAAGGCGAACAGTGAACGTGCGGCTGACATGGAGCATTTTTTTCATGAGCGGCTCATAGAAATTGGTCGTGACTGGGAATTACAGAGTAGCGATTTCCGGGTGCGACTCGAGGTTACCCGTCTCCTCGAAGATCCGGCAACACCCGATGCTGTCTTGCAGGCCTTTATGACCGTACAGGGTACGAACCGTCGTTTTCAGCATTTGATGATTGAAGACCGACAAGGAAACCAGATATTTAACTTTGGCAAGTCTCTAGATTTGGATCAGATCCCGCTAACGGAGTACAGAGAGAGCGATTGGTTCCAGGACCCTGTTACTGGCGGCCTGTACCGGGTCATTGTCCAGCCGATTTGGCTCGGAGCTAATGGCATGGGACGAATTGCCTTGTTTTTCCAACTTAATAACGCTTCATTGCAACAGATGGCTGCACCCAGCATTACGCTAACGGCCCTGTATCACGGCACGCCGGTTGCCAGCTCTCTTGGGCAGCAGGGTATCGAAAAATTTCTATTAGGCCATACTGACAAGTTCGTTGAGTACGAGCATCGTGAACTGTCGTGGAGTGGTAGGCCGGACGATTTGACCCGGCTTCATATCCAGGCCCCGATCAAAAACCTATTTACCACCGTCGAGTTGGCCCTGAGTGTGGCTTTCATTCCCATTATCGATGGACTGATCTTGTGGCTCGCCCTCGGTACCTGGTTGATGCGCAATAGTCGCAGAATTACCCACTTGGGAGATGCCGTTACTATCTTTTCTAGGCGGCACGAGCTGGACCTTGCTCTGAGCGGCTCGTTGATTGAGGCTAGGGCCGGCCAAAATGATGAAATTTGTCAGGTTGCAGAAGCTTTAGATGAGCTTACTAAGCAAAGTGTGGTCCGGGAAGAGAAAATTCGCTCCCTTTTTGATAATTCGGCGGACGCCGTCATTATCCATAACGTGGCCGGCAAAATCTTACAGGCGAATCTCACCTTTCTGCAACGTTACGGTTACAATCCAGCGGAGCTTTCTTTCATTAGTCTCCAGGACATTGAGTTTTCAAATAATAGTTGCTCCATAGAGAAATGTAATGACAAGTTGTTTGCCGAGGGAACGGGGATTTGTGAGGTCATACATCGGAGTAAAATAGGCAAAGAGTTTCCAGTCGAGGTTAACTCTAGCGTGATTCAACAAGGTGAGGAACGGTTGATTCTTAGCACCTGTCGGGATGTCACCGAGCGAAGGAAAGCGGCTGAGGATCTCGCGCGCAAAAACGTAGAACTCCAGGAAGCCTTGGATAATGTGCGGACCCTTTCGGGTTTACTGCCGATTTGTGCCAGCTGTAAGAATATCCGGGATGATAAAGGCTACTGGCGGCAGATCGAATCCTATATCATGAAGCACACTGATACTCAGTTCACTCATGGTATCTGCCCAGACTGCATGACCAAGCTTTATCCAGAGGTGGGGAAAGAGAGAAAATAGGAAAAAATAAGGGTCATTATGTTGCCATAATTGACTTTGCTTCTCTACGCGTCTTTAAAGATGTCCTATTTGCCGCCGTAAAACAGAATGGATTGTGATCATGAGTGCTTCGCAGAAAAACTATCTAGCATTACATTCACGCATGGTATGTAGGTTACGCATGTATATGAAAACAATTCGCTTGTTAAATAATTCTTTTTATAATAGGGTAGATATAACATATTTTGATAAAAAAGGGCTGTTTTTATCCTTTCACCTAGACGTATGTTGAACTGAAGACATAATCGACGATCTTACATCGGAACGGAGATACGCAGAACCTATAGATCACCTTGTTAGGCGGTTCGACAGAGTGGCCAAGCGGTTTTCGTTGAATCCTGCAAAAGAGCATTAAGACAGATGAAGAACCTTGCCGACGTAGCCCTGCAGTACTATTGGTTTCTGAACTTTTGTTCTGACGATGAACTCGACCCAGACACTGCGGTGCGGGAGATAGAAAGTCTAGCGGACACCATTATGAACTCATTCACGGCCGCGGAGAGGGAAGAACCGCAAGAAGCTGCGAAGCAGTCGCTCGCCACTTGGCTCCGTGAGCCTGATGAGCATGGGTATACGCCGCGAAAGCTCCTGACCGAGGACCAACGGAGCTTTCTCGAATCAATTGCGGAAGGACAATTTACAGGATGACTGCTAGACCATGAAGGTTCCGCCTAACAAGGCGCTGCATCGGACGCGCTTAAGCTATGGTAAATCTGGGACCATCAAGGAAAATAAAAATAAAACGTATAACAAGGCTAATTTACGGCATTAGTCGAGAAACGATGTCATATTTTAACAAGTGATACCGTACGCCTATTGTTATGCGCAATCACCCGGCGTATCCCCAGCCAATATCCTAGGGAGGCGTGCTACTATTGCGCTAATGACAGGGGGCGAAGCCCTCTCGACAAAACTGCTAATCCTTATTTACCCAAGTTTGCCAAATACATCTGGCAACGAAGGAATAGTTAGGAAAGCAAACTGCTCCCGGCGCTCTTAGCAAGAGTATTCCGAACAATGTTTGCATCAGAAATTTAACAGCCGAGCTAGCCCACAAGGGTAGCCATTAAAATGCTTGAACCATGTGATGGGAAACTATCACGCACGGTTTTTAGGGAGGAAGGGAGCCGCAAAGCTCCTGCCCTACCCGGTTCACCATTAATACTATGTACATTGGAAGAAATAAATTCTGATTATGAATAACCTGAAAATCTTAATTGAAGATTTAAAAAAAAATACTAATTCTGTCTACATTCAGTGCCATGATTATCCTGACCCAGATGCTGTATCCTCTGCATTTGGCCTTCAATATACTTTCTCTGAAATGGGTCTGAAAAGTTTATTAATACATGAGGGTCATATTCAGCGAGATGCATTGCGAAATATGATATCGCATCTTAACATTAACCTTCGTCATGCAAGTGAATATGATTTAAATGATAACGACAAAATTGTTATTGTTGATGCATGCCTTGGTAACAAAAACATCACAAACCTAGTTGGAGATGAGATCGCTATAGTAGATCATCACCAGCTAAACAAAAACTCGAAAATTGAGGACGTTGGATATGTTGATATCAGAGGCCAATATGGAGCTTGCTCAACAATTATTTTTGAGTATTTAACCGGTCTTGAAATTGATATTCCAAAAGACATCGCAACTGCGCTACAAATTGGAATCCTTATTGATACTGCTGGCCTAACAAGAAGCTCCTGTCCCAAAGATATTGATGCTTACTCTGAGTTACACAAGATCGCAGACATGGAGTATGTTAACGAAACGCTACGAAATAATATCCAGAAATCAGATCTGAAAAATTTTACTGAGGCAATAGAAAAAGCTACATTCTCAGGACAAGCAGCCTTTTATTATTTCAATAATGGCTGTAGTCAAAATCTAATGGGGATAATAGGTGATTTTCTATTGAGCCTTCACGAAATTAAGTTTGTCTGTTTATGTGCAAGAAACACTGAAACAGTAAATATCTCAGTAAGGAGCGAAGAACCGGACTGGAATGCGTCATTGATTATCCAGAACGCTTTAAAAGGTGTTGGTTATGGTGGAGGTCACGCACATATGGCTGGTGGTGAGTTTTCTGACCTAAGTAAATTTGATAAAAAATCATTTTTTAAAAAAATTGAGAATTTACTGATATCGTTTAATTAATCATGCCATAAAAAATTTGTAAGTGTCAGATCAGGTCAAAGCCACTACATATTAGCTTTATAAACTATGGGTGCCCCCAGAATTTTTGAAGAAAAAATGGCTAACGGACAAGAGCAACATAATAATCTCTATACACTTTTATTGTCAACTTACTAAAATCCAGATATAAACTACAAGAAAAATTAAACGAATAGAAAATATCCTTCTTATAATTATTCTGATAGGATTCTTCTGCACCGCGATTTACTTCATCGCGATTGCCGCACTGGCTCAAAGGCGAACGACTCACGCTTGGAGCAAATTTGCTGATCGGCATGGTTTCGATCGGGTGCGCGAAACTCCATTGAACGATAGTGTGCGTGGCCGAGTGAACGGGAGGTTCTTTGAGGCTGACATGATCGTTGAGGGCTCCCGGAACCTAACCAGCGAGTATACGATCTTGACAATTGGCCTTCGACATTCCGCTCCGCCGGGAGTGACAATTTGGATCGCGACGTTCAGACAGGGAGAGGATCCGTTCACCATAGATGGTATCGTCGAGGGCGAACGAGAAGCATACCTTAGCATACTTCGACAATCGCACCTGCTGTCATTATCGACCCAGCAAATCACCTTTCGCTTGGAAGAGGCACGATTGCAGCTGCGGCACTATGGCTGGATCAACGATTCTGAGATTCTTGAGGCCGACCTGAAGCGACTAATTCAAGTAGCAGAGCAACTCGACGAGCTATTGGTGGCGTTACAATGACTGCAAATTTGATAAGGTTAAATTTAGCAGCGGGTTTTTCTAACCTTGCTAATGCAGCCGACGCAAAAAGCCGCGCGGCTGATTAGTTCGTTCGGCATAGTTGGCGCATGTAGCAGACGTACATATTTGGGATTCACTGGAGGCACGGCGGCAAGATGTATTATGACGAGTTGCCAGCCACCTCGAAGGAAGAGGCGGCGTAGTATTTTATAGATCATATACGCGACGATGCTTCATTGGTTTGAGTTAAGCTGGCAGGCCCATTCGCCTGTTCCGCCCTTCAGTCCGTTGATGACTCGTCGCCGATTGGACCAGGATGAGGATGCCAGATGAGGCCCGTACCGAATAAAAGATGGAACGAACGGGAGCCAGCCGATTCACCCCGAGACGAATCCAACACAACTGGCGGCTAGCTCCCGTCACTCTCCCTGACCGTTCGACATGAAAATGAATGATCTTCTGCCAAAGCCGCTCCGGGAAGCACAAGATAAGGGAATCGAGTTCGTTATGGGTGAGGAGTATGAGTGGAAATTGAAGTTCAAGGCATCGTCAGAATGCATAGAGAAGATTATTGGTTCTCCGGTATGCATATTCGCAAACAATGGTTTTGGTGATTACCTGTTTCTCAAGAAGAAGCGGAACGAAGATGAATTTGGCGAAGATGTTTTCGAGTTCTTTCACGAGGGGCCGGAGATCAACCCAGTTGCAGAGAGTCTAAATTCTTTTCTCGGATTAAAGGAACGCCCTCCGTCCGCAGATACATATCCGAAGGCCGTTTACGACACTGGGGAACTGGTTCAGTTAGCGGACCACGTCCAAGTTAAGGTTTGGGCAGAGTTTTGGAAGGGGTGGCAGGACGGTGTGGTTGATTACGTCCCAGGTGATTCAAACAGGAAGCCCCAACACGAGCGTGGTGGGCTGAAGTGGGTGGCTATCCAGTTTCGCAACGGGCAAATTTGTCCATTGGTGGACCCTAAGAACGGAAAATTGAGAAAGGTCAAATTCGTTAGACGGGGAAGCACAGATGATAAACAGAAAAGAGTCGAACAAACCAGACGCGGCGAACCCGACGAGGACGTTCCGGTTGACAATTAAAGATCAGTGGCAACGGGTCGCTGATCTGGAGGGAAATATGAGTATCACTATGGGAAACGATGAATTCATATTATATATACGAAAAAACTTTACTAATTGTTCTATTTCGAACGCCCAATTAGGTAAAACTATTTGGCTTTGGCTACAGGAAAACGACTCATCCTCACAAATTATTGTACGCGACCAACCTTGCCAATGGGGTAATTCTGAAGAAATAACCTCTGAGATTACTCTACCCAAGACCGCGACACAATTTCAGTTTGCAATTGAAACACTGCCGCAGCTATATGCTTTTTTGGGTACTATTGGTGCTGGTTAAAACTTAGGGTCGCGGAAAATAATACTTCATGCACTGGTACTTGTTTTATCTTTGGTGGCACACCCACCAATTGAAACTAGCGCTGTCAGGGCGCTGCCCTAAATCATAAATTAACACCTCGTTGGGCGCTTTTTAATATATTTATAAAAAAAATCGACTTAGTAACTGTAATTGCATAATAATCGCGTCAACACTGACCCAAAAACCCTGCTGTTTTTTGGGTGGCAATTAATATCTTTCCTTCCCGCGAAGTTGAGTGCCAACTGGTTGGCGGGCAGGTTACGCGGGACGTTAATCGCATGAGTATAAAATACTATTCCATATACAATATTTTGACCATTATCAAGAAACGGCCGGGAATGTATGTAGGTGAGGTTTCTCTTCGAAGTATAAAAGTCTATCTTCACGGGTACGAAATGGCAATGATGGATGCTGGAGTTAAAGATGTTTCTATTCCAAGGTTTCATGATTTTAATGAGTTTGTAAGGGAAAAATATGGTTACTATGAATCTACTGCCGGCTGGGTAAATATGATACTTGCTGTAACTATAGGTTTAGACCCTCGAAATATATCCTGGAAAACCTATGGGCAAGCGGTAACCTTTGAGCAGCACAAAAAATCTGTTGAGTTATTCTATCAGTTGCTTAGTGAATTCTGTAGTAAAGTTGCTTAACAAATCACTGGTTGGTACCACATTACGCTTCGCTTCAGGTGGCCCCAACCAGCTTAACCGTTAGCGTGCACTGAATATGAATATTTTATGATTGAACTGAAAAATGTTGAAAATAATGTGAGGCTAAGATGTGAAGTTGTTGGCTATCAATTTCCTGGTAGCCCTGAAGACAATTGGTGTTTATTGAAAGTTGAAATTAAGCAGGGGGATCAGCTCTCTTTGAAAAAGTTGATCCAGCTCTTGGAGAAACTAAACTAATTGAATTATGTGAATAGCTTAAGCACCTGTCCGAAAACAGATTGCCCCACTATGCACAGTTAACTTTTACTGAACCATGTATCAACTTTAAACTCTTGGCATATAAAAACAAACATGTAAGAATACCCATTGAACTTAGCCACGAATTGAAACCAGATTTCAAGTTAAAGCAATATCCAATCAAGGGAAAAAGCTGACAAGGCTTTTGCAGCAAACGCAAAAAGCCGCACCACTAAAAAGCAACATTGAGCTTCTTAAATAATGAAACTTAGATCAGCCAAAGATATTAGAACTAAATTCTATGAAGGCAAATGGAGATGCCATAGAGAAATTAAGCTTGCTCAAGAGCAATTAGGTGATGAGATAATATTTGAAGCATTATATGGTGTTTTTATTGATCCTGATATAGATGAAGAACAATTTGAAATCCAGCATCAAGCCGGGCACTGTTTACTAAAACTATTGCCAAAATGTAAAGGTAATCTAGTAGAACTCATCAAGGACAGTCTTCTTGTATGGAATCGTAGTGTCGAGGAATTACCTTGGTATTTTTTCAAACAGTTTGGGAAAAAAGATATTTTAGTAGCCATAGAAGAAATTGAACACAATTACAAACTAAAAGATAGTGAAAACAAAAAATTAAGAACGTATAAATACTGGCTATGTGCTGATGATGAGTATTTGAATTCCACTATTGAAGCCAAATACAAAATTTAGCCCAACAAAAAAATACACGGGAGCGCAAAAAACCACGCCCCGTGATTTTAACGTTATACCAAACAGAATATTAAAGTTAACAATAGACAATTATAAATCAAAATCATCACGAATAAATAAAAAAGAAGGGATGCAGGTCATCATCTATATGGAATTTGGATTTCAGAACATAAACCTCCATAATATAAGGGGGCAGGAACAACTGCATGAAGATGAGGTGTCTGTGACCACTGACAAATATCTATTTAAGAACGGTGGGCAATATCCACCCTACCGTACGAATATCCTTACGGAATGATCCAGGAGTAACTTCCAATATTGGGTCAATGGACTCTTTACACGATTCGCTCTAAAAAACGATCTGAAAGCTGTAAACATCCTCTTCAACCGAGCTCTTTACATTCATTCCGCAGTGGTTGAAAATAGCCTGCATTCGTTTGTTTTCTCGCAGTACCTCGGCGGTGAATCCGGCAATACCGCTGCGTTTGGCGATGGAAACCAGATGTTTGAAGAGAAACTTGCCGATCCCGCGATTTTGCCAGTTGTCTCGAATGACAAAGGCCACTTCCGCCATATTGGTCCGTTCGTTGAGGTAATAACGGCCCACTGCTACAATCTGATCGCCATGGGCTGCGGGTACCGTGGCAACGATAGCTACATCCCTCCGATGATCAACATAAACGAAATTGTGGATCTGTTTGTGGCCGAAACGCTGATTCCTGGTCATGAACCGGTAGTAAAGGGTTTCCTGGGAGAGAGCGTAGAGCAGCTCCCGCATGCCCGGTTCATCCGTCGGGTGGATGGCGCGAAAATTAATCTGAGAGCCGTTGTCCAATACCATGACTGTTTTCATGTCATCGGCAGAAATCATGAATTTCCCTTCAACATCCCGCATATCCCTATTGAGGTAGTTTGCGTTGATAGCTTCTTCCAGCAACTGTTCTCTGAAATCTGGATGGGCAATACTGATTAGTGCGAGGGCCCGGTCTTGGACGTTCTTACCATGTAGATATGCGATACCGAACTCGGTTACCACATAATGCACTTCACCACGAGTGATTCCCACCCCCGCGCCGACACTGAGATTGGTAACGATCCTTGATGTCTTGCAGGCAGCGTCGGTGGCAGCAAGCACGATAATGGGTTTACCGCCGGAAGAGTTAGCCGCGCCCCGGTTGAAATCTACCTGACCGCCGATACCAGAATAAAACATAGAGCCAATGGAGTCGACGCAAACCTGGCCGGTAAGATCAATCTCTAGGCCGATATTGATGCTCACCATTCGATTCTGACGTCCGATAGTATGGGGGTTGTTAACATACTCCGTTCGTTGGAAAGAAAAGAGGGGGTTATCGTTAACCAGGTCGTATAATTTCTTGGTGCCCATGCAGAAGCTTGTGACTATTTTACCCCGATCGATGCTCTTGCTGTTTCCGGTAATTGCGCCACTTTCGAGTAACCCGAAAATGGAATCGGTAATCATCTCGGTGTGAATCCCCAGGTCTTTTTTATCCTGAATAAAATTCATCACCGCTGGAGGGATCCGCCCCACCCCTGGTAGACGCCCCATACCGAATTCGATGGTTGAGCCATCCTCGATAAGTGAGGCAATATATTGAGCAATCTTCACGGTGGCCGGATTCATGGGCCGCGACTCCCGCTCAAGGAGAGGAGTATCTGCTGGCACTAACATATCCAGATTGTGAATATCCATAAGGGCATCGCCATGGGTCCAGGGCATTTGCGGATTCACCTGAGCGATGACTAATGAGGCATTCTCCGCTGCACTTTTGACAATATCCACCGAAATCCCGAGACAAACCATGCCTTGCTCATTAGGGGGTGTTACTTGGATCATGGCAACATCCAGAGGCAACTGGCCACTCTTGAACACCTTTGGGATATCGGAGAGCAGAATCGGAGTATATCCCCCCATGCCCTGCTGGATTAGTTCCCGCACGTTGTGTCCGATAAAAAAGCTGTTTACTGTGAAGACATCGGCAAATCGTTTTTCGGCATACGGTGCCTCTCCCTTGGTCAACAGGTGGATAATTTCCACATCGGATAACTCGCCCGCCCTCTCCATCATGGCATTGGTGAGTACATAGGGAGCGGCGCAGCCGGTGCTCACGAAAACCCGATTGCCGGGCCGTAGCTTGGCCACAGCTTGTTGCGGGGTGGAAATCATATCGCAGTACTTTTCCCGCCAGTTCTCGTCATAGGGGTTATTGGAAGCTTTACTCATATCTTCTCTAATGCCTTTCTTTATTGTTTCAAAGGGTTCAAGGTCATGCGCGCATCGGCAACAATGGGAACTGTACCAATTTCGCCAACAATAAATGGATTAATGTCCAGCTCGGTGATCTGGGGAAAATCGGTGGTCAACTGGCTAATCCGCTGCAAGCCTGTGGCAATGGCTTCGATATCGACTCCTTTTTGGCCACGTTTACCCATAAGAATCTCGTAAGAGCGGGTAGATAGCAGCATCTGTTTTGCTTCATCACCAGTTATGGGGGCGAGATGAAAGGTCACATCTTTTAGCACCTCGACAAAGATCCCCCCAAGGCCGAACATCAACATCGGACCAAACTGCGGATCGCGTGACATACCGATGATTACCTCCAGGCCGCGATTAAGCATTTTCTCGACATAAATCCCCTCGATATGGGCATTGGGTGCCGCC
>JAOTSI010000115.1 GCA_029865005.1 Desulfobulbaceae bacterium | reverse complement strand
ATAGGGGTTTTTTTAGTCGAAATCTCCCCAGACATCTTCTAGCTCAGACTCGGGCAGTTGTCGTCGAACGAATTCAGTCCAGCTCCATGGCGGATACTCTATTTCAAAACCAACTTCTAGGTATTGTCCGCCTTGAACTGATCGCTTCCAGCACGGTTGTAGTAATATTTTAAAGTTTTTATTGTTGCCGCAAACTACGCTGACGTACTTTTGATAGGTTGGGTTAAATTGTTTAGATAGTTGGGATATCTTTATTCCTCCAGTGGATATATCGCCTATCACACCTTCAAATACCTTGTTACCGTCAGCTATGCTTACGGTTATGCTTTTGGAGTCAACACGTTGAGATTTTCTCTTTTCGCTAAGAAGTACCATTGCATCCACCTGGTTTTATTAATAAGGGGGTGAAGTATGTTGCCGGAAAGTAATGGGATTTATAACTAATCAAACATAAAATACCACGGCTTTTAAGTTTGATATTGCAATCACTATGCCTTTTTTAATTTCTCTTATATAATTTACTGTTTTTGTAAGTAAAAAATTTACATAAAAGAGCCTTGAGTAGGCAAAGCGTTTCCTTTGGTCCTGAATTTATACATAAGAAAGAGGTAATTCCGTGTGCCCGGAAAATAATTGAGAAATATTCTTTATAACTCCCTTGTATTAGAGGGTTGCTTTTGTGATTTCTTTAGGGCGTAGTGTCGTGCATGGATAGTAACTTTTTCCGGGTATACGGAATCGAATCTCCAGGTTAGTACGGAATAATGGAATTATTAATACTTGGTTCAGTAAGAGAATTTTATTCCAGCAAGGAAAAGGTTGGTTTCGTAATTCATCTCGTAGCGATATTTTATATCCTCTATTATTTGTTGGAGAGTGAAATCATTAGTGTTCATGTAACGGTAAGATAGATTGATATCTATTTTTTCGGTTAGATGGATGAGTAGTCCTGCTGAGGCGAGGTAGGTAAAAACAGCGGTACTGTCATTGAAGAAGTAACCGCGTTGGTCCCAACCGTCTATTTCGAGGTTGGTAGATCCCAGTCCAATCCCGAGATACGGGGAGGCAGTAGAGAATAGGTGATAATCGCGAAAAAAGCAGAACATAGCGCTTTTTGCGTTTACGTTGCCCTCAAAGTTATACTCATTTTTCATTAGCCCCAGTTGAGTATAGAAATTATTTATTGTGTTTTCGGTATAGGAAATTTCAGCGGCAAAGCGATAGGGATTGACTTCGTATCCAAAGGTTAACCCGTAAAAGTAACCATCATCAAAATCAGCAATTCCGTCATATTTTAAATCGGTTGACGTTTCAGTTGAGAAGTGGATGTCGTCAAGTGCATTGTAGCCTAAGTTAACTTCCAGATAGTTATTTTCGGCTTGGACGGTAGATGCGCAAAGCAGTAAAAAGGTTAATGAAATTAAACTAATACATTGTTTCATGTTTATCTCCTTTCGTTTTTCAGCGTTGATAAGGGAACTTCCAAAAAATAATTTACCCGATTGACTTGTCTATGGCTCCGTCTTCTGCGTTGCGCCAAGGGTTACATACAACAAGTATGCGCCCCTTGGCACGCCTTGAAGTCGAAGCCCTCTCCTACGCCATTCGGGTAGATTGTTTTCTTCCAGTTCCCTAAGTTGTTTTAAAAACAAATTTTTTATGATTTTTACGTGTTGCCTCCGGTAGTCGACTAAGAAGTCATGCGCAGGTATGAGCAGGGGCTGCTTTTGGGACATTTATTATTTTTCGCCACCCATATTTTCTGGGTTTGAAGTAAACATTTCTATGTGTCCTTATGATCGTTATAATTTATGTGATGATCCTTAAATGTAGAGTGTAGGGTATGATAATTATTATCTGCAAGAGGTAAGCCAACTTGTATTAACTCGTTCCTTGTCTCAACGACTTCTTCAGAGGCATGTTTTAGCAGTAACAATTTGAGCACCTCCGGTGTACAATGACAGTTATACAGAGGGGAGCGGCGGTGTGACTCATTTGTGTTAGGTCGCTTTTATTATAGATTATTTAAGCAAGGTTCCGTGGATGATAAATAAAGATTCCGTTCCGGCGATTCAGTCCGATGCGTTGATAGCAAACTTGGAAGAAACGGCCGGAGAGGTGGAAATAAGGGAAGATTTATATTTGTTAAGGGAAATTGTTCTGCGGTATCAGGGGATTGCAGCGAAGGTTGATTTGTTGATCTACGAAATTAGTCACCCTTACCGTAATTGGCAACTTCTCATTCCAGAGTTGCGAGCCTTTGTCTTAAAAAATTTTAGTCATTACTGTCGGCATGAAAGAGGAAGTGATGCCTTTGATCTTTTTACGGAATTGTTTTTGGAGGCCCTTGCTGACTCTAAAAAAAGTAGTAAATTATCAAACGTGATTATTGAGGCAATGCTTGCCTATGTTGATAAATTGATAACAAATTTAAACGGGGAAGAGTTACTTGCCTATCAAGACAATTTGGTGAGATTTTTTGGTAAATTGGCTCGTCTTGATGAGTTGGATGATAAAGTTTTATTACAATTGGTGCAGGGGCACCATCCTATAAAAAAAATTGCGATGCGATTGGAATCATTGAGTCATTTTGAAAAACCCGTTGGCGTTGATTATGGTGCCATTGCGGTTTTGTTCCACAAGATTCTCACTATAAATTATCGCTATTGGTTAAATGAGGATGACCCTCTACCATGGCTTTTGGAACATTGTGGTGAGTATTGCGCGCATTGGCAGGCAGGGCCTTATCTTGCTGCGATTTCCCATGAGCAATTAAATAGCCATAAAACCACTCTAGATTCTATAGATATTGAAACGAACCCACTGGATGCCTTGCGGCAAATGATTAACCTGCCATCTCATATGGATATTGTTCGTTATTATCGAGAAATACCGACAAAGCTAGATTTGAATCTGAGTGGTAAGGGTGAAAGTTCCTTTTTTTCGGAAAATCGTAAACTTTTGTTTCTTTTTCGTATAATGGATACCTCGGGTCTCTATCTTATTCATGAGGAGATGCTGCGGGAAATCAATCGTTCATTGGTACAACTAATTCGTAAACAGTCTTTTGAGGATATTGAGCAGTTTTTTATCACCACCTTTCAGTTGCTTAAGGCCAACGTACGTAAATATCCTCATACTTCTCTGCAATGTATTCAGGTTATTGGAGGGGAAGTGTTTAAAAGGGGTAATTCCATTTTAGCGGAAACGTTTTTATGGGAAACGGTCCGTTTCGGTTTTCAATATGCTAATGTAGCAGGAGTGGACGAGGATTGGCAGCCTATTACTAATCCTGTCCATCTGGCAAATATTAGAATTTGGCTCGGCTTGATCATGCAGGAGCCCAAGTGGTGTTCCACATTATTTTCAGCATTGATTATTAATCTTAAGTTGTCAGGAACCTGTGTTAAAGATACCGATCTTTTTCAGCGAGATATTACTCAGCTGCTGAATCACCCCATAGAACCTATTTATAATCTGGCCAAACAATTTACTAAGTTAATGCCAGTGTTCTTTAATGATATTGGGGCAGAGGGGGAGCTAAGGGATGTTTCCACTGAGCTGGATGAACTGCATAAACGGCATGATGTTCTAATTCATTTTCTCCGCAAGCAAAGTCATGTTGAATCCAGTAATCTTATAGTTGATTTTATTGGCGCAATTTATCGGTTTTGGTTTAATCGCAATAAGAAGGAGCTGGAACCATATTTGCCAGATGAGGTTTTAAGGCAAGTAAAGAGTAGCGGTCCTTTTATTGATGACCTACATCTTTTGGTTAATCGGATTCGGTCGGATTTTCATGTCGAATATATTCATCAGGTTCTTAATTTGAATTCAATGGATTGGGAATCGTATTTGGCAAAACAGACGGATATTTTGTCTGGAGAACGGCGTCGTTTTTCTTTGTTAGTTAAGTTGTATGAGTTGTTGTTTCAAAAATATAATCTTGGCATGAAGGAGTTGCGTAATCAATTGCACCATGCAGGGCAGTCAGGGTTTCCGGGGATTGAAAATCTTTTGGATGTATTGAAGGAAGGGAATACTCATCGTTGTCTTGATGCATTACTTGATCAATTGGAAAAATTAAAAGAGGTTATTCTTAGTCCGGAATCATTTCAGCCCAAGGAGGAGATTTATTATAAACGTCATATCGCAGTGGATATCCCTTCGGTGTATGGCCGTTATAGTGAGAAAAAGTTCGACGCCCTTGGCTTGACCTTTCGTCTGGAGAACTTGGCAAATATTTATCTGGAAAAACTGTCACAGACAGTAAATCTTTCATTTATTACCCAGGCAACTTTTATCCGTATAGCCAAGTGTTTGAGGTTATACTTGCGGGCTTTGAAAGTGGATGGCATTACTAGTCGTAGATTGGAAACATACGGTTCCTTGCTTGCTAGTTCCATTAGTATGAAGCGTTTTTCCTATACCCAGCATCTTGATATCGTGCGAGGGCTCTCTGAAGGGGTTAAGGATATTATTTATGCTTATTATACTAATGTCCACCAAAGCAATCTTTCTATAATTGTACCCCAAATAGGTCAAAGCAATCTTCTAACAAAATATAGATCATTGTGGAATGAAGCGGATCGGACCGGATCGGTTCATCGGCTTTCGGAATCTTTTTTACGTGATCTCATCGCTACGACCTTCGGTCTCCAGCACCTTGATAATTTTATTACCAAAATTATGCATACCCTGGAGGCTCAAAAAGAGATTCTTGATGAAGAATCGTTGAACCTTCTTATGACTTATAATCCTCATAAGACCGTAAGTTCCTTGTATAATGCAAACTTGAGGACTAACAACCTGATTCATCTGGGTAATAAGGGCTATAATCTTATGGTGCTTGCCAAAGATAACAAACCGGTTCCACCAGCCTTTATAATCACAACAGAAATATTTCGGTGTTGGCCCGGTGTACGGGGGTTTGATAGGGCACGGGATGAATTTATGTCTCAAGTGCGTGCTTCCATCAATGGGATTGAAGAGCTGACCGGCATGAAATTCGGTTCTCCTGAACGTCCCCTGCTACTTTCCGTACGATCTGGTTCAGCGGTTTCCATGCCTGGTATGATGACCACTATTCATAATGTTGGTCTAAATGAGGAAATGGTTCTGGAGTACGTAAAAAATAATGGCATGGAATATTTTGCATGGGATAATTACCGACGTTTTGTGCAGTCATGGGGAATGTCTCTTGATATGGATCGGGAAGAGTTTCAAAAGTTGATGAATAAGCAAAAGCAACACTCTGGAGTACGTTTTAAGCGTGAGTTTTCACCTGTTCAGATGAAAGAGTTGGCTTTGAGTTATGCTGAAACGGTTCGATCACGTGGGATTGAAATGCCAGAGGATCCTTGGCTCCAGCTTATTCACTCGGTGGAGATGGTCTTGTCTTCATGGGATACTAAAAAGGCTAAGGAATATAGAAAATTGATGCAGGTTTCCGATTCCTGGGGTACTGCAGTAATTGTCCAGGCCATGGTTTATGGAAACTTGGGACCTTCTTCCGGTAGTGGAGTGTTGTTTACTGCACATCCCTATCGAAAGGTTCGTCGGGTAGCTTTGTGGGGAGATTATGCCCCCAGTGATCAGGGAGAGGATATTGTCTCGGGTTTGGTTACCAGTTTGCCAGTTTCGGTAGAGCAAGCCGAACTTGATGGAAGAGATGTTGAAAATTCTTTAGAACGCCGTTTTCCGCAAATCTATGAAAAATTGCTCGATATTGCCCGAGACCTGGTCTACACTAAAGGGTGGAATCCTCAGGAGATAGAGTTCACATTTGAGGGGCCGGCCCCTGAGCAACTCTATATTTTGCAGACCAGAGATATGATAACCATCAAAAAGAAAGAGCAGTTTAATGTTTTTGATAATTTTGAAAAATTACGAGAGTTTATACTTGGTAAGGGGATAGGGGTGAGTGGCTCAGCTTTGGCTGGATTGGCGGTGTTCAGTGAAAAGAATATGGTTATGTTGCGGGAGCAAGATTCTAGCATTCCGCTTATTCTCATCCGCCAGGATACGGTACCGGATGATATTCGGGAGATTAGTCTGACGGACGGTTTGCTTACTTCGCGTGGTGGTCAAACTTCCCATGCCTCAGTGGTAGCTACTCGTTTGGAAAAAACATGTGTGGTTGGAGTACGGGACCTCCAGGTTTTTGAATCTGAGGAGTATTGTATAATAAATGGGCAGAGGATAGGTCTTGGTGACCCGATATCCATTGATGGTAGAAGTGGTCATTTTCTAAGCGGCATGCAAACCGTTCATGAGGAGGTGCATATTCTGCCTCTTTAATTTTGGTTGGGTGTTTGTTGTGGGGTGAAATGAGGGTTGGGCTTTGGGCTTTAGTCCTTCTCAGTTTTAGGATCAAATCCATGATACAATTTTACTCGGACCATGGTAAAAAAAAACAAGCATGATTGGGATATTTATTATTTTCTGTAGCCCTAAAATCTACGAGGTAGCTTTTGAGTAGTATTGGACGTATTTAAGAGTTTTTTTGGCTGAAAACCTAAGGCAGGTTGAAATTGGCTATTGGACTAAAATTGATATTATAAATGTATTTTGCATAATATAGTTGTAGGTTCAAGGGGTCTTGGATAAATGGGTTAATGTGTGAAAAGTAGGCTTGGTTAGGTTGTCTTAAAAAGGTATTTATAGTTAGGTAACTTTTTGTATAGAGATGTGAAATATTAGACACGAGAGTATTGAAATGCGCAAAATTGTAATTTCCACCGGCGGCGGCGATGCTCCTGGATTGAACGCAGTGATTTATGCTGTTGTTAAATCTGCGACTATGCGTGGGTGGGAGGTGTACGGTAGTCGGAGCGGTTATAACGGACTTATCGATTTTGATGATCTCATTCGGTTGACTCCCAATGATGTAGAGGGGATTACCCCTATGGGGGGGACTATTCTAGGTTCTACCAATAAGGGGAACCCGTTTTCCATGCCCATTACTAATTTGGCCGGTGAGGTTCAGATAGTCGATGTGTCGGAACGAATTATGAATAATTTTAAACGAATGGGGTTCTACTGTCATATAGCGGTTGGTGGTGATGGAACTTTGGAAATTGCTCATCGTTTCTCTGAGATGGGTATGCCAGTGATCGGAGTTCCCAAAACCATTGATAATGATTTGGAAGCCACTGATCGAACATTTGGTTTTGACACTGCAGTTTCCACGGCCACCGAGGCTCTTGATAAGTTACATTCAACGGCCAAATCCCATGATCGGATAATGGTGGTTGAGGTAATGGGACGAGAATCTGGTTGGATAGCGCTTTATTCTGGGATTGCGGGAGGTGCAGATGCTATCCTGATGCCGGAGATTTCCTTTTCCATCGATAAAATTTGTGAAAAGATAAGTGATAATGATCTTCATCATAAACATTACGCTATTGTTGTGGTGGCAGAGGGTGCTGCTGCCGAAGATGGTAAGGTTATGGTAAGTGGTGAAAGTGAGTTGGGCCGTGATGAGGTTCTGTTGGGTGGTATAGGAAAATGGGTGGCAGATGAACTGCGCCGGAGGTTGGATAAGGATGTCCGGCATCTGATCCTGGGCCATTTGCAGCGCGGAGGTTCGCCAACCACTTTTGATCGTTTGCTCGCTCTACGTTTTGGAGCAGGGGCGGTGCGTTTAGCGGATGAAGGTAAGTTTGGACATATGGTGGCATGGACTCCGCCCGTGATGACCTCTGTTCCACTGATTGACGCAATTAGCAGCAAAAAAAGGGTAGATTTGACCAGTGATAAGGTAATGACTGCCAGAGATATCGGAATTTGCCTGGGTGATTCAATATAGTGGCTTCCAGTAGAGTACGTTTAGGCGAAATGTATCAAGTGCTGTATGACTTTTTCGGGCCCCAGCACTGGTGGCCCGGAGAAAGCAAGTTCGAAATTATTGTGGGTGCCGTACTTGCCCAAAATACTAGCTGGAATAATGTAGAGCGGGCCATAGTCACCCTTAAAGAGGTAGGGGTGCTGGATTTATCTAAGATGAGCGAATTGCCATCTGGTCTGTTGGCAGAATATATTCGACCAGCTGGTTATTATAATTTAAAGGCCGGTCGTTTGACCAACTTGCTGACTATGATTAATGAGACTTTTGATGGGGATGTTGAAGCGATGTGCTCCGAATCCACTTCATCTTTGCGGGAGCATCTTTTGACTGTTAAAGGTATCGGTCCGGAAACAGCCGATTCTATTTTGCTCTATGGCGCAGGTAAACCAGTCTTCGTAGTGGATGCCTACACTAGACGAATTCTACTGCGCCATGATTTTATAGATGAGGAGCAAGGTTACTATGAAATTCAAGAGCTTTTCACAGATAATTTGGCCGAGGATGTTTATCTTTTCAACGAATATCACGCTTTGTTGGTTCGGGTAGCAAAGACATTTTGCAAAAAATCAAAACCATTATGTGATCAATGCCCATTGGAGAATTTGGCACTGAGCTTTTGTTAGTTCAACGAGGGAAAAAATAAATTATTTTGTAAGATTGCAGCTTTTTTGTAATCGTTCACCGGGTAGTGAAAAAGAGTTCCATAACATCGGATTGTTAAGCGTTTACCAGTGCTGCGCATGGGTGCAAGCAGGCCGGTGAGCTATAGTTAATCCTATGTTAATCCGGTCTGATCGTGCGCAGGCGTAGTGCTGGTGAACGCTTACGCTTTTTTAATTTGAAAACTAAAAAAGTTGACGTGATTATTGTTGAATTTATTTTATCTTTGTATACTAGTTTCTTACACCGGTTAGTTGATTTGGTGGATTCGAGATATTTCTTCTTGGTTGGTGATGCAAACATTCAGATCTTTTAATATCCCGTCTTCAATACTATATATCCAACCATGAACAGCTAATTCCTGCCCAGATTTCCAGGCACTTTGTACTATTGTGGTGTGACAGATATTATCTACTTGCTCGACCACGTTAAGTTCACACAATAAATTGATCTTTTCTTGTTCGTCCTCGATAGCATTAATTTTATCTTGATGAAATCGATAAGTATCCTTGATATTTCTGAGCCAATTGTCGATTAGTCCATGTTCTTGGTTGTCCATTGCGGCTTTAATTCCGCCGCAACCGTAATGACCGCAAACAATAATGTGTTTAATTTTAAGCACGTTTACGGCGTATTGGATGACCGATAGGCAGTTAAGATCTGTGTGGACTACGACGTTAGCTATATTACGATGGACAAATATTTCTCCAGGCATCATGTCGACGATTTCGTTTGCCGGCACACGACTGTCTGAGCAGCCAATCCATAAATATTCGGGATTTTGCTGCTTGGAGAGTTTAGTGAAGAAATCAGGATCAGATTCTTTTATTTTTTCTGCCCATTTTTTGTTTTTGTCAAAAAGATTTTTTAAAAATCGCATGGTTAAATATTTCCCTTTGGCATTAAAAAAATATAGCTTGGTAGTGGTAAGTGGTCATAGGTACCTCATCTTCATGCGGTTGCCCCTGTCCGTATAGAAGAGCTATAGCGAGCAGCAGCAACCGAATAAATCTAAGGCACCTGTGAACACTTACAGAATTGCTCATTATTAAATCAGCCAGTTACTAACCCTGTGACCAGGTACTGGTAGTGAGCTGTAAGTTAAATGATTAGCATAGTTTTATACCATAAATCTACCAGTATTTTTCATACATCTTTATATAATTGTACTATTCTAATATCATAGTTTATTTTGCTCAATGTTTTTATTTTTTAATACGTTATTATAAAGGAAAATATAACTACTAGTGATTTTTTCGGAGAAGTTTTTGCTTTTTTAGATAGTTAATGCGTCTTTTGTATGCATTGTTTCATGCTGAGTTTTGTCATTAACGTTATGCTTTATGGAGGCAACTGGTAGGGAGAGTGTGAGCTTAATATTTTGATAAAAATTGAATTGATTGGAGGGGGACGTCATTAGAAATCATGGGGCGCTTGTTACATTACAATGGTTCCTGTTGAACTTTTTTGTTCTAGTCAGGTGAATGCAATTGATTTGGATAGACGTGCTTGTTTTCTGTTTGTCAGTCTTGTTCGCATGTATTGGGGCGTATGGGACTATTCATGATCCTCAAAGAAAATTGTAAGTTATAGGTATTGGCCAACAGTAAAATTATAAGGTGTGGTTGGTATGTTTGACTATGATTATAAAGGGATATGGTTTAATGGGATTTTGTGCAAAGATTGTTTTCATAGTAAGTTATAAAAAGGTTGTGTTCGTCAGGAAAATGGAGTAAAAAACCTAACCATTATCATAATAATAAGAAAATAACTTTTTTTATAGAACACCGAGGGTAGACTTTTTTCTTCTCTGGTTTCTAAATTTAACGGAGGAAAAAATGGGAAAAAAACTTTACGTAGGTAATCTACCCTACGCGGAAAACGATCAGACAGTTGAATCAATGTTTGCTGAATTCGGAACAGTTGAGTCTGCAAAAGTTATCACAGATAGAGATACCGGACGTAGTAAAGGTTTTGGCTTTGTAGAGATGTCTTCAGAAGATGAAGCTTTTGCTGCCATTGAGCAAATGAATGGAAAAGAAGTTGGTGGTAGAAACTTGAAGGTAAATGAAGCTAAGCCTCAAGAAAGAAATAATAGAAGATGGTAGAGTTGAACTCTAACTAGCTTCTTTTGTATTTTAAAAAGTGTTCCTGATGAGGAGCACTTTTTTTTTGTTCATTTTTTCCCTTATTATTCCTACCTACCTACCTACCTGTCTGTTCGTTGTTGAGTCCAAAAAAGTCTTCTTGTCTTTTTAAATTTCATTCAGTTAATCGATTTAACTAGCAAT
>JAOTSI010000415.1 GCA_029865005.1 Desulfobulbaceae bacterium | reverse complement strand
TTACTCTGCTGCGGTCGTTGCAGGATTGGCTGACCCTGGAGTGGATGCCATTGTAGTTGTGTTGGTGCCGCAAGCCATGAGCGAGCCTTTGCAAACCGCTAAGGCAATTAGTACAGTGCTTGGAAGAGAAAAACCGGTGTTGGCAGCTTTTATGGTGGGCAGACCAAATCTTATTCCCGGCGGATCGGAGGCGACTCTGGCGGGCTTACCCATTTATCCCTCACCCGAGAGGGCTGTGAGCACCTTGGCGGCCATGCATTCCCATGGGGAATGGCTTAAGCGACCGCCTCGCATCGTTACCCGTTTCCCAATCAATCGGCGACGGGTGGAACGGATTATTAATCGCCACCGTCGTCAGGGGCGATTGTTTATCGGTGAGGTCAAGGCCAAGGAGATTGTGCGAGCCTACGGCTTCAACGTGCCGGAAGGCTATCTCGCCGCCACGGCAGATGAAGCCATTGAGGCGGCGGAGCGTATCGGTTATCCAGTGGCGCTGAAGATAGTGTGTCCTGCCATCGTTCATAAATCAGAGGTAGACGGGGTGCGGCTCAATATATCTAACCTGCGTGAGGTACGGGATGGTTTTGATCTCTTGATGCTCCGAGTGACTCAGCATGCATCCAGTTCATCGATTGAAGGCGTCTATGTTGAGAAAATGGTACGTCCGGGGCAAGAGGTGATTATGGGGATGAACCGTGATCCCCAGTTCGGTCCCATGTTGATGTTCGGTCTGGGCGGCATTTTTGTGGAAACCATGAAAGATGTCACTTTTCATCTGGCCCCGGTAACCGCTGATGAAGCAATTCAAATGTTGGAGTCCACACGATCCTACGAAATATTAAGGGGCAAGCGGGGACAAAAAGGGGTGGATGTAGAGGCAATAGCGGTGGGTATTCAACGCATTAGTCAGCTCACTACTGACTTTCCGGAAATCATTGAATTTGAAATTAACCCCTATATCGTCAGCGAAATGGGTACCGAGCCAATGGTGGCAGATGCCCGGATAATTTTACGCGATCAGGAGTTTTGTTTGTTATGATAGGGGAATATAGCTCTTTTGATGGTGCTTGGCAGGAAAAATACAGTGACATGATCGCCACGCCTTGCAAGGCGCTTTCCCTGGTAAAGCCTGGCCAACGCGTATTTATATCCACTGGTTGTGCCGCCCCAGTCGTGTTGATTCAGGCCCTTATGGAACAGGCAGGTAATCTTGCCGATGTGGAGATCATACAACTGCTCACCCAAGGGGAGGCCCCCTTTGCAGCTTCGAAATATGCTGAAACCTTTCGGGTGAATAGTTTTTTTATCGGTTCCGCCATCCGTGATCATGTTAGAGAAGGACTGGGTGGGTATACTCCGATTTCTCTCTCCAGTATTCCAGAACTGTTTCATAACGGCCAACTGCCCTTGGATGTGGCATTGATCCAGGTCTCGCCGCCTGATATCAGGGGTAGAGTGAGTCTCGGGGTTTCGGTGGATATCGTCAAGGCAGCCACAGCCAACGCTTCCCTGGTTATCGCCCAGGTTAATTCCTCCATGCCGAGAACCTTTGGGGATACTTTTTTGGATGTCTATGATCTTGATATTTTAGTGGTGGAGGACGTCCCTCTTTTGGAACGAACGCCAGACCCGGCAGAGAATATCCCCCTTCGCCTCGGGGAACATGTGGCGGCTCTAGTGGAAGACGGTGCTACCATTGAGCTAGGGATAGGGCGTATTCCCCACAGTTTGGTTGATTTTCTTAAAATAAAAAAAGATTTGGGTATTCACACCGAAATGCTCACCGATTGGATTATTGATCTCATTAACTCTGGAGCGGTTACTGGGGCTCGCAAAACCAGCGACCAATGCCGCATAACGACAAGTTTTTGCATGGGAACTCGAAAACTCTATGATTTCGTGGATAATAACCCGCTTTTTAGTTTTCGTCCTACTGAGTATGTAAATGATACCCATATTATTGCCCGGCAGAACAAAATGACCGCCATTAACACCGCTCTGGAAGTAGACCTCACCGGGCAGGTCTGTGCCGATTCTTTGGGTACGGAATTTTTTTGGGGTATCGGTGGGCAGGTGGATTTTAATCGTGGTGCGGCACGTTCCAAGGGAGGTAAGGCTATTATAGCCCTGGAGTCCACCGCCAAGCAGGGAACGGTTTCGAGGATTGTAACCCGCCTTACGGAAGGAGCCGGAGTAGTGACCACCAGGGGTGAGGTCCATTATGTGGTTACCGAATACGGGGTGGCTTATCTGCACGGTAAAAGTGTGCAGGAGCGGGCTATGGCTCTGATCTCCATCGCTCATCCAGATTTTAGGGAACAGCTTCTGCGAGAAGCATTGGAAGCTAAGTACCTCTATCGAGAGTTCGCCGATATTGAGGGCCGTTTTGTGGTGGCCTCCCGGGAAACAAAAACTTCCATGCTACTTGATGACGGCACTTTGATGAATTTACGTCCCATTCATCCCACCGATGAGCCCCGCATGCGCAATCTTCTCTACGCCTTGTCTAAAGAAACCGTATATTATCGTTTCATGGGAATGCAAAAACGTTTTGGCCATCAGCAAATCAAAGACTTCGTTTATATAGACCATCGCAAGGATGTGGCCTTAGTGGGTACCGTGCCAGCATCCCAAGGTGAGAAAATAATAGCGGTAGGGCGCTACTTTCTTAATGAAAAGACCAACCGGGCAGAGGTGGCCTTTGTAGTCCGTGATGATTGGCAAGGTCACGGTATAGGAGGTTTTTTGTTTCGTCACCTGCGCATTATAGCCATGCGTAACGGTATCGCAGGCTTTACCGCCGAGGTTTTACGCGATAATAATCGCATGCACTCCATCTTTAACCATTCCGGCCTCACTGTGCAAAGCAGCCTGGAAGAGGGGGTTTTTAGTTTTCGGCTTGATTTTTGATAGTGCGATAAGGGTAGGGTTGCGAGAGATATTGATAGGAGAGGACAGTCATGAAGGTGATTCTTTGATTTTTATTTCGCTACAGGAACGGGGATAGCAGGTAACAGTTGTAATACTTATAGCTTGCAGAGGATCGCACTTGGGGCAGCCAGGGACTGGCACCCACAAGGGGCAATACTGTTGATTTAAGTAAAAGATATTAATTATACGAAATTTGTAATTTACACGGAAGTTGTAGGGGCACCCCCCTGTGGGTGCCCGGCTGAACCGAGAGATTCCCTTGAAATTCTAAAGTACACAACATAACCATTTATGGTAGCGGCTCGGCTGTATAGGCGATATCGGCATCTTTAAGAGCTTCATCTGCACTATTTCGATCATATATTTTTCCACAGATCATAATCGGCAGGTCGGTTACTTCTTTAGTTAAGCGTGCCATTGGATGTCCGGTGTTAAATCCGGGGCTTGGTTCTAACTTCGGCCATTTTGCTTAAACTGCCACAGACAAACGCTTACTCGGTCGAGCCGGATAATCCATATTGTTCAGCAAATGAACAAATAGATTTTCATGT
>JAOTSI010000414.1 GCA_029865005.1 Desulfobulbaceae bacterium | reverse complement strand
TTTTACTTTTTACTGTAAAAATACCACATATTATTGATATCAGACCCAGTGCAAAGAAAATCTAAAAAATGCCCTATCAACCCAAATAATCACGATTAATCCTAACCCCCACGTATACACCAAACAAACTACCTATAAAACTTAGTAGGTAAGCTGTCATTACCCCAATATTTTCCCCCATCCACCAGCCGATCCAACTAAAGAAGGTTATACTTAACATAATAATAATTTTATTCATTTTTGCCATACTCCCACACAGTGTGATAGTAGCAGTATTATTCTAAAAACAGAACCACCACTAATTCATTAAAAATTTATAAAAAAACAAGATCGCTATCAATAATATTTATCACAGGTCAAAGTTCCAAAAGAAATATTATGGACCCCTATATCTGAACCAATCCCTGGCCAGAGGCACTTTAGGTTTACTCAGAGTTACATTCAAACTAGTTGACATCTTTCTTCCCGCATTATTACTCGACAATATACCTACTACTCCGTTTAATTATATTCACAGGCATCTTATCTTTATGCGGTGGCCCCTCTACTCGCATTGACGTGGTAAGCGACCGGAAGCGCTGGCACGAATATGCACCACTGGTAAATGATTACCTACAGGTTAACCAATCTTTTAATTTACGTGCAGATGACAGGGAAAACAATATGGAACTAAAAATGTTTACGATTTTTTACTTATTGTTTATTGCATGGTATCAGCGGCCCTTAGGGGGATACTCATTAATATATTGGATAATTAACTTATGAATACTACATGGAATAAAGTCGTTATTGTTACCGGAGGCGCCCAAGGGATTGGTAAGGGAATTGTCAGCCATTTGCTTGAAAAAGGAGCACGAGTTGTGATTGCCGACCATGACGAAGAAGCCGGGAAGGAGTGCGTGGGTGAATTTGGTTATGAGGATCGGTTGCTATTTCTACCCACCGATGTCGGAGATGAGGAATCGGTCAAAGAATGTATAACTCGCACAATAACTCGTTTCAAGCGTATTGATGGTTTAGTAAACAATGCCGCTATAGCAGATCCGGGTTTTGAATCAATTGAAAAGGCTTCATTGGCAAAATGGCAAAAAGTGATCCGAATCAACCTTACCGGTTGTTTTTTGACTGTCAAATATAGCTGCCCTCATTTGCGACGTACTAAAGGGGCAATCGTCAACATCAGCTCAACCAGAGCCCACCAATCGGAACCCAATACCGAGGCCTATTCGGCATCCAAGGGCGGTCTAGTGGCACTTACTCATTCTTTGGCTATTAGCTTGGGCCCGGATATTAGGGTCAATTGCATCAGTCCGGGTTGGATTGAGGTGTGCGATTGGAAAAAGAAAAGAATACGTGAACTACCAGACCTGCGAGAAATAGATCACCTGCAACATCCAGTGGGTCGGGTTGGAGATCCGGTAGATATTGCTTCTATGACCGGATTTTTACTCTCCGAGGAGGCTGGTTTTATCACCGGACAAGACTTCATTATTGACGGAGGGATGACCCGTAAGATGATCTATGCTGAATAATAAAATAATAGGCAACTGCCTAAATATGATGCACCTATGACCACTTACGATCTCACGGTTTATTAAAAAAATGAGTTATAATTCATGTGACCAGGTACTAAAAATCTGATCATACCTCATCCGACTATTCTTCTCTTAAGCAAAGACTTTACAAAGAAAAAACAGAGCAAGGCTAATGCTGCTACAAAAAGATAATATAAGGCATCTTATGGAATCACAGTGGAAAGTAATAGGCATACATTTTGGTTTCATATTGTTTATTCTACTTCTGGGCCTGATATGGATTGAAGCTAATGTAGCTTTGGCAGGGAATATTGAGGTAAAAAAGGATCAAGGGCAGTGGCATAAAGCTGACTCAGTGGAACTTGTTTACGGCCAAGAGGTGCAATTAAAGGTTAAAAAAGTGGAAGGCAGCCGGATTCGTTGGTACCAGATTATCCCCGATATCAACAAACGCTATAACAACGCAGTCTGGCCCTGGTTGCCTAATGCCTATCAGTGGAAAGGGTTTGATAAGATAAAGTATCATAAAAAACATTTGGTTGAATACGACAATCAATGGCAGATAAATCCTTTTATCGGCCAACCGAAGCGGGAAGCCGAAATAAATTTTAATTCACTTAACTCCTCTTTATGGGAGTACATCAAAAGAAGAATGTGGCCCATTGATCTCCAAGCAGTCGGCTTCGGCCAACCCTATTTGGGTAGTTTTTGGTATGGGGTGGAAATTGAAAAAGACGGTCGACTCATAACCACCACCAGTATTGAACATTCTGATAATCGGGGGCTTTCTCCTAAGGTTTTTAGAGTATCGATAAAAAAGGGAAACGACCTACTTGGTAACCTCACAGGGTATTTTAATGTACCGGCTGTGTTTGGTTCTACCCCTTACCAGGTTAGAAATTATATTGGGGTCGACTGTGCCGATGTGTTGATGGCCGCCTACTGTCATGCCAAAAACATTGCGGTGGAAAAAGACTATAACGTCGCTATGCTCACCAGTAAATTCCCTAAGGTAGTTAAAGCGAATATGGACTTTGGTGTTCCAGATAAAAATATCCAGTGGGGTAAGGATATCAAACCTGGTGACTTCATTGCAGTCCGCCACTCTTCCAATGCCCAGTTTATCCATATCGGTGCGCTATACGACGATGCCAATAATGATGGTTTACTCAACGGAACCGATATTGTGCTCCATGCCGGACCTGACCCCCTTCATTTTTCAACCCTTGATTCCGGGGCATTTGACGGAACCATTGTTATTTTGAGACCAACAGAAAATGAAAAATAATGAAAAAGCAATTATTGGTGCCCTTCTTGGCTGTGCCGTGGGAGACGCCTTGGGATTACCCTATGAAGGATTATCACGCCAAAGAGCCGGACGGATGTTGGGAGAACCACTTAAGTATCGCTTCTGTTTTGGCAAGGGGATGATTTCCGACGACACCGAGCACACTTGCATGACAGCAGCCGCCTTGGCAGCTTCTGGAGGGGATCCAGATATCTTTGCTCAACACCTTGCCAAATCTTTACGATATTGGCTACTCGGCTTGCCAGCCGGGGTGGGGTTTGCAACCTTACGGGCCGTGCTTCGCCTGTGGATCGGTATGGGGCCACTGCGTAGCGGGGTTTTTTCCGCAGGCAACGGCCCAGCCATGCGCAGCCCAATCATAGGGGCGACAGTAAATGAGATTGAACAACTCGCGCCATTGGTCAGTGCTTGTACCCGTATTACCCATACAGACCCCAAGGCTTATTATGGAGCTTACGCAATAGCGCTCGCCGCCTACCTCGCTCGCTCCGGGAAACCGGTAGAACCTACACGATACCATCATGAGCTTGAGAAAAATCTTAAGGATTGTTCCGAAGAGTTTCGAGCGTTGATTAAACAAGTGATCAGGGCAGCGAAGTCCGGGGTAAGTGTGGGTCGTTTCGCAAAAGAACTTGGCCTTC